>JAJYAR010000020.1 GCA_021779435.1 bacterium | reverse complement strand
AACAGGAGGACCACGAGGTGCCTACGGCCCCTCAGACGGTCCACCGCGAACAGCACACCGACTCCAACTACGCCGCGGCCCAGATAAAAGAAATCGGCTTTTCGTTCCAGAACCCCCCGGTGAATCACCGGCGTGCCCCGACACAGCGCACGGTCAAACGCGAGGCTGTCGTTCGCGCCGTCGCCCAGCATCAGCGCGTCGTCCCTCCCGTGCTTTTCCAACCACTGCGCCTTCGCTTCCGGCGACGCATCCCCAAACGCACGCTCAAGCGGCAAGCCGAGGTCCGCAGCCACGGAACGCACTTTCTCCGAGCTGTCGCCGCTCAGCACGAAAACCTCCAGGCCGGTCTCCTTCAGCGCCGCGATCTCGCGGCGCGCATCCGAGCGCACCCGGTCCGCAAAGCGAAAGCGCGCCACCAATGCGCCGCTCCGTGCGAACACCGTTTCCGCGTCCGCCACCTTGTCTCCACTGACCGTGCCGGCCTTCCACCCCGCCCGACCGAGCGACCACGGCCCCAGCTCGACGCCGAAGCCGATGGTCTCTAGCACCGCGCCCGCCAGTGGCTCAACACCTCCGCCCGCCAGCAACTCCTGCCTGAGGCACGTGCTGATCGGATGCGGGTTCTCAGCCACCAGCGCCAGCAGGGCCGCGCGTTCCTCCTGACCGAGTCCGTGCAGCGCATCCGGGTTGACGAGCACGGGCGTCTCGAGCGTCAGCGTGCCGGTCTTGTCGAACACCACCTTGCGCACACGGCCGAGACGAGCCCAGAGATCGGCCTCCCGCACGAACACGCCACGCCTGCGCAAAGCCACCGTCGCCATCTCATCCGCGAGCGGAAACGCCAGGCCGATCGCGCAGGGACACGACACCACGAGGACCGCGGTGACCACCGCCCCGACTTTCAGGGGATCGTGTGTCCCCAGCCACCAACCCATGCCCGCTACAACCGCAACGATCAGTATCCCGGCGATGTAGCCGCGGACCACGCGCTCGAGCCAGGGATGCGCTTCGATCGCGCGTTCACCGGCGCCCTGCAACTGCGCCAGCAGCGAATCACTCCAGGCTTGGACCGCCGTGAACTGCAGCTCGCACAGTGTGACGTTCACCGCGCCGGCCGGCACCCGCTCCCCCGCGCGCACGAGCCGCGGTTCCGGTTCGCCGTTGATCGACGCGAGGGAGAATTCCGCATGCGGTGAATCAAGCATCGCCTCGACGGGGAGCGCCTGCCCCGACCGAATCACCAGCCGATCCCCTGCACGCACCTTCTCCGGCGCGACCAACTCACCCGAAACCAGCCGCACGCTTTGCGGCCTCGGCTGCCGGCTCAGCAGCCGCCTGCGGTTTCGCTCAACCGCCGCCGTCTGTGCCCAGCGTCCGATCAGCATCAGGAGTATGAACGTCGAAACGAAATCGAAGTACACGAAGCGGTCGTGGCCGCTGAACCAGCCGTACAGCGAGCCCCCGTACGCGCCGACGATTCCCAGCGCGATCGGCAGGTCGATGTGCATGGCCCGCTGCCGCAACGCACGCACCGCGCGCCCGACGAAGTAAAAGCCGCCCACGAGAAGACTCAGCGTGCCGAACACCAGCGACAACAGTCCAAAGAGCCTCGCCCACTCGAAGGTCGGCTCCATGCCGAAGTACGTCGGCAGCGAATACAGCATCACGTTCATCGCGAACGCCGCGCACAACCCGATCCGCCGCACAAGCGCCCGCGTCTCCGGTTCCGCACCCCTTTCCCCTGCGGGCCCGACGATGTACCCGAAGCCCTGCAGCTTCCGGGCGAATTGCGCCGCCGAGAACGCGCCCCTCGTCCACCGCAGCCGCATCGTGCCGTACTGCGCGTTCACCACCGCATCGCGGGCACCGGCTTCCTGATGAAACACCCGCTCGATCAGCCACACGCACGCCGCGCACGAAATGCCCTGCACGTCGAGCGAAAGCTCCGGGATCGCACGCTCCGCGGACTCGGCCTCCCGCTGCGCCGCCTCCAGCCACGTGAAATCCCTCGGCTGGAATACCGCTGCGTCAGCAGGCGCCGTGATCTGGTCCTTTATCTGATAATAGCCCGCCAGCTCGTGCTCGTGAATCAACCGATGCACGTAGCTGCAGCCGGCGCAGCAGAATCCGGTCTCGACCATCCGCGCGTCGATCAGCGGCGCACCGCAATGCCGGCACGCAGGTTTCGGCCCGGAGCGGGCGCGACGATGACGGACCTCCGCCGCGATGACACCTGAAGGCGAGTCGCTCATGTGGGGAGCCCCCGCGCCCAAACCGAACGTCCAACATCGAACATCGAACGTTCAACATCCAAGTTTGGACGATCGCGCCGAGTAGGAGCAGATCCACTCGCGAAATCGTCCGAGACGCCCTCATGACACGCACCACAAAATGACGCGTTCCATCGCCCTAAGCCTGTCATCCTGAGAAACGGAGCAACCCAGAAGTTGCGTAGTGCTCGCCGATGACGGCGTTCAGGTAGGGCCGGACCGCTGGGCCGGCCGGTCTGGAGAGGCGGCCGGCCCAGCAGTCCCGCCCTACCCGCAGGCAAGCGGTGACCAATTGTCATCAGCAGCGCAGCGAAGTATCCACTCAGCTGCACGCCGCAGGCGGCACGGTATGAGTCCATCTGCGGTTTCAGACATTCGTTCGCGCCGCGGGAATCCGGCTCGGTCACTTCGATGTTCAATGTTCGATGTTGGATGTTGGACGTTCGCATTCTCCGCGGTGCGGTCACGACACGGTACCCGCGCCGCTCAGTGGCACAGCATCGCGTCCGCGCCGGGGCCGGCCATGCCGAGCGTTCCCCGCAACCGCCAGGCGACCAGCGCCGCGGCACTGAGCCCAAGCACAATACGAAGCCGGTTGAGCCATAGCGCCGAGAGCTTCCGGCGAATCCAATCGAACTGCGTCTGCGCCAGCCAGAGCAGCGGCACCGTTCCAAGACCGAAGGCCAGCATGAACTCCACCCCGCGCAGCGCCGACCCGGAGAGCAGCGCGAGCATGACGATGACGTACAGCGGTCCGCACGGCAGGAGCGGCGTCGCCATCCCCAGCACCGCCGCGGTCGTCGTGCGAGAGCGGCCCCGCGTCCAGCTGAAGAGCGCCGAAGCCACGCGGCCTGTCGCCATCACCTTCGGCAGATATCGGTCCCAGCGAAATGCCAGAGCCACAAAGAAGGCGACAAGCAGCCAGGGGAGCCATCGCAGCGACGTTCCTGACAACCACGCGAGCGGCGCGCTCCCGATCGCCCCGCCAATCGCGCCAACCAGCGCGTAACCCGAGAGGCGCGATAGGTGATAGGCCGTCGCGACCACCTGAGGGTCCTCCGCCGGCACACCCGCGGCCTGCGTGCGCACCGGCAACACCGTGCAGGCAAGCGGCCCGCACATGCCCACGCAGTGCAGGCTGGTCAGCAGGCCGGCGACGAACGCCGCCGCCGGCGTGTGGATGTCTATGGGATTGATCATGACGGTCTCAAGCCTCGCACCGGCGCAAAAGGCCCTCAGCAGCGCCTCCGTACCGCGTCATCAGGGACACGACAGGGACTTCCTGCACCGGATGTCGCCGCGCGATCACGAACCAGGCTGTCCACGCGGCGATCTGCAGCGCGAACGCAAGCATGACCCACCACCAAAGCCGCGCGCCGCGGGAGCGGCTGCCCGGCAGCGGTTCACCGGCGCTCACGGCGTTCCTCCTCGTCTTCCCGCAGCAGGCGGGCCTCCGGCCCCAGGAACTCCACCTCCCGCTCGATCTGAACCGACCCCGTCGTATCAACCACGCGGATTCCAAAGACGAATGGGCCGGTGTAGTCCCGGCGGGGTTGCTGCACGACCAGCGGCTGCACGATCTCGGCGAGCGGCGGCAACTCGACGGCCGACCCGAAACCGACGTGGTGCAGACCCGCGGGAACCTTCTGAAGCGACACGGAGAACGTGGCGAGGGCGTTTCGCTTGTTCACGATCCGGAGCATGAACTGATTCCGAACCGTGTCGGCGTCCACGATGTAGGGAGCGCCTGTCATCCGCACCACCCCGATGCTTGCCGGCTTCACCGTCGATGCCGCCCACGTGGCCATTCCCGCGCCGGCCAGGAGCAGCACGAAGTAAAGGAATGTCCGCGGACGCAGCCAGCGCGTGCGCCCGCCTGCGAAGCCGGATTGCGAGTCGTAGCGGATCAGCCCCGGCGCGCGGCCGAGCCGCTTCATCACGTCATCGCAGGCGTCGATGCAACCCGTGCAGCCGATGCACTCCATCTGGAGCCCCTGGCGGATGTCGATGCCCGTGGGGCAGACATTCACGCAGCGGCCGCAATCCACGCAGTCACCCGGTTTTGCCGCACCCGCACCGGCACCCGGCTGGCCCGCCCTGGCCCGCGGTTCGCCGCGCGCGCCGTCGTAGCCGATCACGAGCGTGTCGGAGTCGATCAGCACCGACTGAAGCCGGCCGTAGGGGCAAAGGACAATGCACAGCTGCTCCCGGAACCAGGCAAAATTGAAGTACAGGAGGCCAGTGGACGTCCCGATGAACGCGAAGGCGCCCCAATGCTCCGTTGGCGCCGAGCGGATCATCGACCACACCTGCGGCAGCGAGACAAAGTACGCCAGGAAGAGATGCGTGATCACCGCGGAAACCAGAAGATAGAGCCCGTGCTTCACGATTCCCTTCGCAAGTCTCGATGCGGACATCGGCCCGGCATGCAGCATCCGGCGCTTCACCGCGTCGCCCTCGACCCACCGCTCTATCCGGCGATACACGTGATCGAGGAAGACCGTGTGCGGGCATGCCCAGCCGCACCAGATCCGTCCCAGGAGCGCGGTGATGAAGAACAATGAGAACCCCACGCCGGAGATCCCGAAGAACAGCAGCCAAAGGTCCTGCGCCGCGAACGTGAGTCCGAACAGGTGGAAACGGCGCTCCGCAACGTCGATGAACGCGGCGGGATAGCCGTTGATCCGGATCCAGGGAAGCGAAAGGTAGAATGCAATGAGACCGAGGGCGGAGACGCGCCTCAGGCGGTTGAACCGCCCATGAGCCTCGGTCGGATACAAAAACGGCCGCGAACCATCGGACGTGATGGTGGTGACGGTCTCTCGCGTGGGACGGACAACAGGCGCGGGCATGTGGGATGCAGCCTGCCGCTTACGGCGACTGCGTCAAAGGCGGCGACGCGGAGGGATCGGCCAGGACCGGCTCACCTTCGACATGATGGCTGAGCACGTACGCAGCCACCTCGCCTATCTTGCGGGCGCCGAGCACGGGTCCCCAGGTTGGCATGCCCTTTGTCTGAACGCCATTGGTGACCGTCGCGTAAACCTCGGTCGGGCGTCCACCGTGAATCCAGACCTTGTCGGTGAGATCGGGACCGATCGCTGCGGGGTTCTCCCCCTTGCCACGCAGGCTCTGCAGATGACACGCGGCACAGTTCGCGTTGAAGGTGGCGCGCCCCGCCTCGACGAACGCCGGATTCCGGCTCATCTGCCAGAGCGTCGCATCGTCGAGTGTCTTGTTCGAAGCCAGCTTCTCGGTCTCGATGCGCGCCAGTTCCTGCTCGACGCGCTCGGTGCTGGAAGGCCCGGCCCGGAACCATTCGTAATACGCCCAGTAGCCGACCCAGAAGACGATCATGATGTACAGGGTGTACAGCCACCAGTTCGGCAGCCGTTTGTCGTATTCCTGGATGCCGTCGTAAACGTGCGGCCGGACGGCGTCCTCAGGAGGCGGTGTGGGTGTGGTGGGGCTCATGGGCTGCCGGCGTGGGGGTGTTGAAGGGAAGTCCCTCGAGATGCTCGACCTGCGCCCGTCTCATCCGGAGAGCGCGCCAGGCGATGCAGACAAAGATGGAGAAGGCGGTGATGAAGGCCGCGACAAAGAACAGCCCGGCCGAGTCATCGAGTGCAAGGCGTCGAAACATGACGGTGGTGGGTTTGGGTTCAGCGCGCGGTCGCGACGGAGGGGGAGCCGGGGGTGCCCACCTTCTCGTACGTTCCGAGCTTCTGCAGGTAGGCGATAAGGGCGATGATCTCCTTTTCAGGAGCGACATACGCGCCGTCGGCGCGGAGCTTTGCCGAGACGGCCTTCGCCTGCTCGGAAACACTGGCCGCGATCTCGGCGTCGGTCGCCTTCGGGAAAGGCACGCCCAGCCTGCGCTGGACTGCGATTCGCGCAGGCAGGACCGAGCCGTCGAGATCATCCCTCAACAGCCACGGATAGGACGGCATGATCGAGCCGGGCGACACGAACCGGGGATTCTCCATGTGCTGCAGATGCCAGGTGTTCGAATACTTGCCTCCCACGTGGGCGAGATCGGGACCCGTGCGCTTGGAGCCCCACTGGAAAGGATGGTCGTAGATCGATTCGCCGAGCCGCGAGTAATCGTTCACCTCGGTGGCCCGCCCGTACCGGAGCACATCGGGCACAAGCGTGCGGATCATCTGCGAATGGCAGACGTAGCAACCCTCGCGCACATAGATATCACGGCCGGCGAGCTCGAGCGGAGTGTAGAGGACCTGCCGACGTCCCTCGACGTTCGCGGCGCGGTGGGCAATGACCGTTGGAATGATCTGGATGGCGCCTCCGGCGAACACCGCGAGAAACGTGAGCACGGTGAACGGCGTCGCGTTGACGAGCAGCCGGTCGTACCAGCCGGCCCACGATTTGCCACGGGATTCAAAATGAGCGAAGCCCAGGACGGCGCAGAGGAGAAGCCCGGCCAGGCCGACCACGCTCACGATGTCCGCGCCAAACATCCAGACGCAGGCGAACCCCACGCCGAGAATGGAAAACAGCACCGGCGGATTCAGCACGGTGCCGAGCACGCCTAGCCGCTCGCGATGGGCGACGGTCGCCTCCTCATCCCCGAACACCTCGATGGTGCCGTTGACCGGTTCGGCGCCGCGAACGGACTTCCATACGTTGAAGGCGAGGAGGGCGAACCCGGCCAGGTAAAGCCCGCCGCCGAAGACCCGCATGAGCATCATCGGCTTGATGGTGTTCACCGTGTCGATGAAGGACGGGTACGCGAGCACCGTGCCGTTGTCGGTCGTCGCGCTGAGCATCACGCCCTGGGTGATGCCGCTCGTCCACATTGCGGAGATGTAGAGGAGGATGCCGACCAGCCCGATCCAGAAATGCGCGTTCGCCAGCGCGATCGAATGCAGCGGACGGTTCCACAGCCGGGGAACGAGCCAGTAGATCATGCCGGCGGCCATGAAGCCGTTCCAGCCGAGCGCCCCGGCGTGGACGTGGCCGATCACCCAGTCGGTGTAGTGCCCGAGGGCGTTGAAGTACTTGATCGCGAGCAGCGGCCCCTCGAACGTGGCCATGCCGTAGAATGTCACGCCTGCGGCGAGGAACTTCAGCACCGGGTCGGCCATCACCTTGTGCCAGGCGCCGCGCAGGGTCAGCAGGCCGTTGAGCATGCCGCCCCAGGATGGCGCCCACAGCATCAGCGAGAAGGTCATGCCGAGCGTCTGCAGCCAGTCCGGCAGCGAGGTGTTCAGCAGGTGGTGGGGTCCCGCCCAGATATATACGAAGACCAGGGACCAGAAATGAATGACCGAAAGCCTGTACGAATACACCGGCCGCTCGGCGGCCTTCGGCACGAAATAGTACATGATGCCGAGAATCGGCGTGGTGAGGAAGAATGCCACGGCGTTGTGTCCGTACCACCACTGCACCAGCGCATCCTGCACTCCACCGAAGATCGGATAGCTGTGCGTCAGGCTCGTCGGGAGCGACAGGTGGTTGACGATATAGAGCATCGCGACCGTGATGATGGTCGCTATATAGAACCAGATCGCCACATAGAGGCTCGGCTCGCGGCGCCGCGCCAGCGTCCAGAAGAAATTCACGGCAAAGACGACCCAGATGAACGCCACCGCGACGTTCAGCGGCCAGATCAGCTCCGCGTACTCCTTGCCGCGCGTGAGGCCGAGGGGCAGCGTGATCGCGGCGCCGACGATGATCGCCTGCCAGCCCCAGAAATGCAGCTGCGAGAGGAAATCGCTCGCAAGCCGCGCCTTCACCAGCCGCTGCGTGGAGTAATAGATTCCGGCGAACATCATGTTGCCCACGAATGCGAAGATGACCGCATTCGTATGCAGCGGACGCAGCCGGCCGAAGGTCAGCCACGGCTTTCCGAGGTTGAGCTGCCAGACGTTGAGCTCGGTGGCGATGAATACGCCGGCAAGCATGCCGACAACCGCCCAGACGATCGTCGCAATGACAAACTGGCGGACTACCCTGTCGTTGAACTCGAGTGTGATCCTGTTATCCGGAGCAGCGGGAGCGGGTTGGGCCGAAGCCTGTGTGGTGGGCATGGGTGGGGTACATGTAGGAAATGCGAAGGACGGCGCAGCTCAAAAGCCGCGGTCCGCGGAGCCCGGCCGGGCTTCAACGTGCGCATCGCGCCGCCTGACCGTCGCGAGCCGCCGGCCTTCCTCGGCGAGAGGAAGCAGCGAGTCGCGTTCCGGATTGCTTTCGCGGCCGCGTGCATTTTCGCGAAGGAAAAACACGACGAACGTGAATACGAGGCACAGGCTGATCGTGAGCGTCAGGGGAACAACAGGCATGTTGGGTAGGGATTAATTCTATACGACTCTCGGGAAATCGCAACGGGCGGCGGCTCATGCCGCGGCGGGCGCGGGATGCGGGACCATGCGGGGGCAGCTCCGACGCCGCCAAGATTCCGATCGCGGGGTGCGGCCCTTCCATGCTCCTGCCAGAGGTGATACGCGGTTTTTGTCGATGTCGCAGCCGGGCGGATGCGCGCGCCCGTCGGACACGGTGATTCTCATGTGGGTGTGGGTCCGAGGTTGTGGGGCGGCAACTATAGGCGTGGCTCCCGGGCGTCACTCCGCAGTCATTGCGAAGGGATGTGCATTTCTTGGCTCCACGTGAATGCCCGGTGTCAAACAATGCGCACGCTTGGGCAATCGCCGCGGAGCGACTTTATATAGGCGGCGCATAATGATCGCATGCAGGACGAACTCGTGCGCGCACTACGAGCCCGGCGTGCGGAGATTCACGCGCGATGGGAAGCGCTGCTGCGCATCGAGAAGGCAAATACGCCTCTGGCGAATCCCGACGCACTGGTGTTCATGATCGACTGGACGCTGGACGAATGCTTCTCGTCCCTGCGGCCCGGAGTGCCGCGTCGGCGTTCGAGCGGCGAGCTTTCCGCCGCGGCGAAACCCGACTGCCCGTGCGGCCGCAATCCCCTCCTCACCTATTTCGCCGCCGGCGAACAGGCGATCGAGGAAGCCCTCATATTGCAGCAGGCGAGCGCATCCAGCATCGATCCCGTGGAGCGCGACGACGCCTTCGCCGAGTTGAAGCACACCGTGCGCGAGATCGCGCATCGCGAGATCGAGGCTTTCTGCTCCGTCTGCCAGTTCCGCACCGGCGCCCACACGGAAGGCGCGGCGGCTGCGGCTCAGGCCTTGCCGGCGCCGTGCAGCCGGTCGCGGTAGGCGGACGGCGACTCGCCGGCGATGCGGCGGAACACGCGGTTGAACTGCGAGAGGGACTGAAAGCCGGCCTCGTAGGCGGCCTCGCTGACGCGCTTGTGCGGGTTGAGCAGGAGGTTCTTCACCTTCTCCACGCGCACGCGGGCAAGATAGTCGGTGAAGGTCATGCCCGTGGCCTTCTTGAACATCTTGCAGAAATAGAACGCGCTCATGTTCACCGATTGCGCGACCTGGGCGAGTGACAGCTCCTCCGACTGGTGCTCCGCGATGAACAAGCGGGCCTTTGCGACCGGCGGCGACTCCGCGGCCGCCTCCTTCACCATGAGCTCGTTGCTGAGCGTGGAGAGATGCTGCGCAAAGATCGTCAGCAGGCGCAGGATCGACTCGTACTGCTTCTTCGTGATGACGCGGGTCTGAAAATACGCCTCCTCGAGCTGCTTCACGTCGATCTCCCCGCCCCACTTCAACAGCTGGCGGGCCGTCCGGTCGAATTGCGAATGCGTCGGCGCCTGGACCATGATCTGACCGGTCTGCAGGAACGCGATCAGGTTCTCCCCCACGCGCACCGGCACCGCGGAATCGCACATGCCCGCAAAGCATTTCAGCGTCTTGGGTGCCAGGCGTGCCTCCTCCTCCACCCGCTTCTGCAGCTGCAGGCAGGCGGCGCACGTGTGGTTGGCGCCCGCCATCAGCGAGCAAAACGGATTTTCCTTCGGGTCGCCATGATGCGGCAGGTCAAACGCCTCGATCGGCCTGAGCGCAATGGGCAACCCCGTCGTGTCCCGAAACGCCTGCTCGTAGTCGCGATAGATCTGCGAGCGCTTCAACTGTGCGACGAGCGCACGACTATGTTGAGCGGAGGGTTCTCGCGGATCCATTTCCGGCGAGTGCATCATGCGAATGTCAACCCGCGCAACGCGGAAAGCAAAAAACGAGCAGTTTGGCTGGAATGTGATGCAGCCTGAGATTTTTCTAATCGTTGGGTTTCCGGAACTCGGGTTACGAGGGAGGGCTAAAACTTCATCTACTGAGACGCAGCCGCTTGCATAAGAAAGGCTTGGCAGGCGAGGCCTTCCCGCAGTCGCGACACTCCGCACCTATTGCTCAGCAGAGATCGAACTCGCCCCGGCTTCCATTTTCGTCAATTTGCGAACTTCTCGGCGCCCGGATGGCGGAATGGTAGACGCTTCGGACTTAAAATCCGATTTCCGCAAGGAAGTGCGGGTTCGATCCCCGCTCCGGGCAATCTCTCCTGCCCGGGTGTGCCGGGACCGTGCGCGAGGCACCGGCGGCGACAGTGCGCCGCTGCGGGCCCCGCGACAGTCGGACCCGCCTCAGCCGGCGCAACCGCACGCGGAGGCCGGTGCCGCCGCTTCCGCGCCGCCGCCGACAAGCCGCGCCGCCAGGCTCGAGATGTTTTTCGCCGGAGTCGCCTTCACCTGCTCGGCGGTGGCAACCGCCCGGGCGATATCCTCGGCCGGGATGCCCACCTTCAGCGCTTCGCGCACATGAAAGCGGAGGCAGGGCTCGCAGTTGGCGCCAATTGCGGCGCCGATCGCGACAAATTCCGCGGCGATCGCCGTGTACAAGCTATCCGAAGGAGCGGCTGCCGAGCAGCCGCAGGAGGAGTTGGAGGATGCAGTGTTCATTGTTGTTTGATGGTCGCCCGATGGCCCGGAACGAGGTGTTCCGACTTCAGGCTCCGCTCCCTTGGACGAGGTTGTCTGCCGAAGGGATACACCCGCCGGCTCGCTCCTCCGATCACAGGCAAGATTGCCTCCTTCGTTCCGATAGAAATCGCACCCCTCGGAAAGCGACCTGCGCAGCGCCGCCCGCGCGCGGTGCAGACGAATCTTCACCGTCGCCACCGACACACCGAGCAACGCGGCGATCTCGGGATTTGTGCGGCCCTCCACATCCTTCAGCTCAAGAACCCGCCGCTGTTCCAGCCCCAGCCGGTCGACATGCTCGCGCACGCAGCCGCCCATCTCACGTGTTTCGAGGGCGCGCGGTCCGACCGGTGGCTCGATGATCGCGGCGGGAGCCGGGCCTTCGTCAGAGGCGATGGACTGCAACGCCGCCGTTACCCGTGCCTGCCTGTGCTGACGGCTGCGCAGGTGATCGAGAGCTGCGTTTCGGGCGATCCGATGGAGCCACGTTCCGACGTCCGCCTCGTTTCGAAAGGATCCGAGCGCATCCGATGCCTTCACCAGGGCGAGTTGAAGCACGTCATCGACCTCGGCCTCGGGCACAAGGCGCGATATGAGCCGGCGGAGTGCCGGCCGATGCTCCTCATACAACTGCCGCAGGGAGATCCCTTCGCTTGTCATGGCCTGATCTTCTCGAAGAGCGCAGGGATTCGCGTGCGGTAATGCTCGAGGACCTGCGGCTCCATCTCGGCAAGCGGTTTCACGGGCACCAGGTCCATCACCTCCGTCGATGACAAACCGGAGCCGACCAGCGTGCGCGCAGCACCACTCACCATCCGCTCGAGCCCGAGGTCCGCCTCCTCCGCACTGAGACCACAGGAGACCGCAACTTCGCGCAACGCCTGCATCTGGAACCATAGATACGTCGGCCCCATCGCGGTGAACACCGCGAATGCCTCGATCTTCTCCTCCGCCATCTCGGGACAGTCGCCGAGCGGCACGAACAGGGACCTTACCTTTGCACGGTCGTCGCCGGTGAGGCCGGGTGCGAACACGAGCGGATTGAAGCCCGCTCCCACGATGGACGGCGCGTTTGGATTGCTGCGGACGATGCGACCAAAGCCCCCGAGCAACGACGCGAGCTTCGCGATCGTGAACTTCGGCGCGAGCGACACCAGGATCGAGTCGGGCCTGAGAGACCCGGCAATGCGCGATGCGGCGTCGGCCAGTGACGGCGGGTGCGTCGCCAGAAACACGACGTCCCGAGCCGCGGCCGCCGCAACATCCGACGTCGTCTCCACATGCGGGAAACGCTCCTTCAGCCGGGCCAGCGAAGCAGGATTGGGATCCGCGACCACGACAGTCGCGGGCCGCAACCCCGCCTTTTGCCAGCCGGACAGGATGATGCGCGCGATACGGCCGCCGCCAACGAAGCCAATGTCGAGGCGGTTCATGACTGGTGCGAGAGAAGCGCTTTGATCTGCTCCGACGTCAGGAGCTTGCCGGCGCTTTGCACGACGCCGTCGACAGCGAGGCCCGGAGTCGTGAGCACGCCGCGTTTCGCGATCTCGCGGAAGTCCGTGATCTTCTCGATGCGGTACTCGAGGTTGAGGGCCTTGGCGGCTGCCTCGGCGTTTGCGTGGAGCTGCTGGCATTTCGCACAGCCGCCTCCCAGGATTTCGATTGTTTTCATGAGTGAGGAAGTCCGCGCGCTCACAGGAGCGCGTTGAAAAGGAACCCGACGAGAACGATCCCCGTCGCCACGACGCCAAAGAACACGGCGAGCAACCGGAGCGTGAGGACTTTTCGCAGGATCATGGCCTCCGGAAGCGAAAGTCCGATCACGGCCATCATGAAGGCGAGCACCGTGCCGAGCGCAGCGCCCTTTCCGAGAAGGGCCTGCACGATGGGGATGATACCGGCGGCATTCGAATACATCGGCACCCCGATCAGGACGGCGACAGGCACGGACCACCAGGCATCGCGCCCCATGAGGGAGGCCATGAAGTTCTCGGGCACGTAACCGTGTATGCCGGCGCCGACGGCGATGCCGGCGATCACATAGGGCCAGACCTTCCCCACGATCTCCCGCACGGCGGCGAATCCCGCGTCGAGCCGCTCGTCCCAGCCGAGCTTCCCGGTTGTTGCAGCGGTGACAGCGCCTCCGTTCTCGTACACCCACGGCTCAACCCAGCGTTCCAGCCGCAGCCGCCCGATGACCCAGCCGGCAAGAAGGGCAATGGTCAGCCCGGTCGCTAGATACATCAGGGCCACCTTCCAACCGAAGAGCCCGAACAGCAGCACCAACGCGACCTCATTCACCATCGGGGCCGACACGAGGAACGAGAACGTCACGCCCAGCGGTACGCCGGTCGTCACGAAGCCGATGAACAGCGGAACGGCCGAGCACGAGCAGAACGGCGTCACCACGCCAAGAAGCGCGGCGAGCACGTTTCCTCCGAACTCGCGGCGCCCGGCAAGCAGCGCACGGGTCCGTTCGGGCGTGAAGTGGCTGCGGACGATTCCAACGCCGAACACCACGGCAGTCAGGAGCAGCAGCACCTTGGGCACTTCGAAGACGAAGAACTCGGCAGCGGCGCCGAACCTCGTACCCGGGGTGAACGCCAGGAGGTGGTAAGTGAGCCAGTGAACGATCGGCGCGAGGCTCCAATAAAGGGCGACCCAGGCGACGAACGCGACGAGCACGAGCGAGGTGCGGGAGGATGGAAGGGACTGCCGCTGGAAAGTCATTTGTATGTTTGACGAAATAACGGGCCAAAAAAAACCTGCGTCCGTCACGCTCCGCAGCACGACGTCCTGCGCGGCGACACCGTGTCACCGTCGAGGCACCGGTTGAGGTCTGCGACGCAGCCGAGCCTCAGCCGGTAGAACACCTGCTGTCCGCGTTTCTCGTCCTCCAGCACGCCGGCACTCTTCAGGACCGCGAGATGCCTTGAGACCGTGGACCAGGCCAGCCCGGCCACGTCCACCAGCTCGCACACGCACTTCTCGCCATCGGCAAGCGCATCCACCATGCGCAGCCGCGCGGGGTGGCCGAGCGCCTTGAAGACTGCGGTGCGCTGGTTGAGGTTCATGGCGGAAACGTTTCGTCTTTTAGCGAAATGTCAAGAGAAGCCTTTCCGCTGCAACTTCCGCCCCGGCCCGCGTGTATTCCAGCCACCTGCCGGCCGCGCGTCGCGATCAGCACGGATTCCTCTCATGCGCACTCTCATCACCGCCCTGCTTTCCGCCACACTGGCTGCCGCCTGCGCCCGCGCGGACAGCTATTCCTTCAAGGAGCCCATCAGCCAGTCGGGCTCGTTCTCACCCACGGGCACCGTCGCGGTCCATAATGTGAACGGCGAGATCGAGGTGCGGACCTGGGACAAAAACGAGATCAAGATCGAGGGCGAAAAGAGCGCCCGCTCGGAGGAGGAGTTGCAGCTCATCCAGCTCACGATCGACCGCACGCCCGACCGCGCGTACATCGAGGTGAAGCTCCCGCGCCGCAAGTCGGGGTGGTTCGGTGGCGGTGAGATCCGCGCAAATGTGCGGTTCCTGATCACGGTGCCCGCAAGCGCACACCTCGAGGACATCCACACCGTGAATGGCGGGGTCAGAATCACCGGGGCGCGCGGAGGCGCGGTCGCCAGTTCCGTCAACGGCGGAGTGCGCGCCTACGATGTCACCGGCTCGGTCTCCCTCACCACCGTCAACGGCGGTGTCGACGCCCGCGTGATCGCCGTGGCTTCCGGTGCGACCATCAAGGCGAGGAGTGTCAACGGTGGCGTCACCCTCTCACTGCCGGCCGACACCTCCGGAACCCTCGACGCGTCCACCGTCAACGGCGGCGTCGATTGCGATTTCCCCGTCACCGTGTCGGGCAAGCTGAATGGCCGCCACGTCCGGGGCACCATCGGCGGCAGCGGCGCCTCCGAAATCAGCGCAAGCACCGTCAACGGCGGGGTCCACATCCGGAAGAGCTGACCGGCCCGGGCAGATTGTCATCCAACAGATGACAATGTATCCAAAGCCTTCGTCGAAGGACCGGATACATTGTCACCTAATGGGTGACAAACGGGCCGCGGCCCCCTCCCCCGGGGGGGGAGCTCACGGTGGGATTTTTGGCGCTGCCCTCAGGAAGTCACGAAGTCCATCACGGTCGGCTGCGCGAGTTCGGCGTATTCCTCGAACGGCATCTTGATGATCTCGCGGTGGGTCCCGGCGTTGAACGCAATTTCGGGCTCCTCCTCGAGACAGCT
>JAJYAR010000363.1 GCA_021779435.1 bacterium | reverse complement strand
GCCGAACCGACCCGAGGAGTAGCGACATGTCGAGCGAATCAAAGTGCCCGTTCAATCACGCCGCTGGCGGCGGCACGTCCAATCGTGAGTGGTGGCCGAATCAGCTGAATCTGCGAATTCTGCACCAGCACTCGGCGCTTTCGGATCCGCTGGGCGCCGAGTTCGATTACGCCGCGGCCTTCCAGAGGCTGGATCTGAAGGCGGTGAAGAAGGATCTGATGGCGGTCATGACGAATTCACAGCCGTGGTGGCCGGCGGACTTCGGCCATTACGGGCCGCTGTTCATCCGCATGGCCTGGCACAGCGCGGGCACGTATCGCATCGGCGACGGCCGGGGCGGCGCCGGGACCGGTCAGCAGCGCTTCGCGCCGCTGAACAGCTGGCCGGACAACGTCAACCTCGACAAGGCTCGTCGCCTGATCTGGCCGGTGAAGCAGAAATACGGCCAGAGGATCTCCTGGGGCGACCTGATCATTCTGGCCGGCAATGTTGCACTGGAGTCGATGGGCTTCAAGACCTTCGGCTTCGCCGGCGGCCGGGCCGACGTCTGGGAGCCCGACGAGGCGGTCTACTGGGGTTCGGAGAACACCTGGCTCGGCGATAAGCGTTACAGCGCCGAGCGCGACCTGGAGAACCCGCTCGCGGCGGTTCAGATGGGACTCATCTACGTCAATCCGGAAGGCCCCAACGGCAAGCCCGATCCACTGGCAGCCGCCCGGGACATCCGCGAGACATTCGCGCGCATGGCGATGAACGACGAGGAAACGGTGGCGCTGATCGCCGGCGGCCATACCTTCGGCAAGACGCACGGCGCCGGCCCTGCCTCGCATGTCGGGCCCGAGCCGGAGGCGGCGGGAGTCGAGCAGCAGGGTCTTGGCTGGAAGAGCAGTTTTGGCTCCGGCGCGGGCAGTGACGCCATCAGCAGCGGCCTGGAGGTCACTTGGACGACGACCCCGACACGGTGGAGCAACAATTTCTTCGCGAACCTGTTCGGCTACGAGTGGGAGCTCACCAAGAGCCCGGCCGGTGCGCACCAGTGGAAGCCCAAGGGGACAGCGGGCGCGCACACCGTGCCGGACGCGCACGATCCGTCGAAGCGTCATGCCCCCTCGATGCTGACCACTGATCTCGCCCTGCGCTTCGATCCTGCTTACGAGAAGATCTCGAGACGCTTCTACGAGCATCCCGCGGAGTTCGCCGACGCGTTCGCGCGCGCATGGTTCAAGCTCACCCACCGTGACATGGGTCCGCGCGCCCGCTACCTCGGAGCGGATGTTCCGGCCGAGGAGCTCATTTGGCAGGATCCGGTGCCAGCCGTTGATCACAACCTGATCGATGAGCGTGACGTCACGGCGCTGAAGGCCAGGATGCTCGCGTCCGGCCTGAGCGTGCCACAGCTCGTGTACAGCGCATGGTCGTCTGCCTCCACATTCCGCGGATCGGACAAGCGCGGCGGCGCGAACGGCGCGCGCATCCGCCTGGCGCCGCAGAAGACGTGGGAGGTGAACCAGCCACCCGTCCTCTCGAAAGTCCTGCAGACGCTCGAGTCGATCCAGAAGGAATTCAATGATGCCGCGTCGGGCGGCAAGCGAATCTCTCTGGCCGACCTGATCGTGCTTGGTGGCTGTGCAGCGCTCGAGCAGGCGGCACGACACGCCGGACACGCCGTAGCAGTCCCCTTCACGCCGGGCCGGACGGACGCGACGCAGTCGCAGACCGACGCGCAGTCGTTTGCGGTGCTGGAGCCGGTCGCGGACGGATTCCGCAACTACCTCAAGGCCGGGCACGATGCCGCGGCCGAAGCGCTGCTGATCGACCGGGCGCAACTGCTTACGCTGACCGCACCGGAGATGACCGTTCTGGTGGGTGGCCTGCGGGCGCTGAATGCCAACTACGCCCAAAGCCCGCATGGCGTATTCACGCGGCGTCCCGGAGCGTTGAGCAACGATTTTTTCGTCAACCTGCTCGACATGGACACGGTATGGACGCCGGCCGACCAGACTCAAAGCGTTTTCGAGGGCCGTGATCGGTCCACCGGTGAGCTGAGGTGGACTGGCACGCGCATCGATCTCCTGTTCGGCTCGAACTCCCAGTTGCGCGCGCTTGCGGAGGTCTACGGCAGCGCCGATGCGCACGGGAAGTTCGTCCACGATTTCGTCGCGGCCTGGAGCAAAGTCATGAATCTGGACCGCTTCGAGCTGGCGCGACGCTAGAAACCGCGCCCGCCGCGGGGTGAGCGCGTCATCCGGAACGGCTGGTTCTTCAACCGGCCGTTCCCGCTTGCGCGCTCCGGCTCACCCTCAGGGGCTGACGCCGGTCGCGCCGGCAGGACATCGGCCGGAGATTTGAGGCAACCGGGTGGCCGCACGCTGCCCCTCCTCGATCGCCTGATGCAGGGTCGTCCAGATCTGCCCCGATTCCGCGCAGTGCATGCCGTAATCGAACAATCGGTGCATGTTTGCGAAATTGAAATCGAGCGCTCCCTGGCCCGGGTAGCTCATCGGCAGGTAGCTGAATTGGAAATGCATACCGAAATGCTGGGCGAATATCGCAGCGAGCAACAGGGCTCGGCGCGAGGCATGCATGAGAGCGGCCGAAAAGCTTCGTGACAGTACCGCAATGGGCGTATCGGGCGTCGTCTCCGGGTAGGTGCTCAGCTGGCCATTGACGAGGACGTACACTTTGGCGCCCTGCAGCTGCGGCACGTGCATCGGCAGGATATCCGCGAGATTGGAGACAACAAAGAACGGCAGGGTCGTTCCACCGTCCACGTGCATCTCGTCATATGTCTTGCCGTCGCCGCGCACACGAATGATGACCGGCGGAAAGACCCCGGGAATGCTCGCCGAGGCCACCAGCACCTGCGTGAACAGCTTGCGCGCAGCCGGGCCGCCGTGTTCGGCGATCAGGCCCATGTTCCAGATGACCGACTCCTGCTTGTCGACGTCCGTCGTGGCAACCAGGAGCAGACGGCCCTGGCGGGCCTGGGCACCGACCGCGCGGATCAGGCGAGGGGTAACGAAGTGCTCGACCAGCTCGAGGAGCGGTCCATCCCGGTAAATCCCTGGATGAAAGAGAAACCCCAGCCAGGGGCGCGTCTGCAGCAGATGGTCGACTCGGTGGCTATCGAAGGCCTCCTTCATCTGCGCATCCCAGGACGGACCCAGAAAGGCGAACGGAGCGAGCAGCGCCCCGGCGCTGACGCCAGTGACCACCTGGAACGTCGGGCGCCTGCCCACACGCGTCAACCCATACAGCGCACCCGCACCGAACGCGCCGCCGGCCCCACCGCCAGAGAGGGCCAGAATGTGAATCGGCGCAGCACCGGCGGCCGCGCGCAGCGACTGCACTGTGGCGCGCAAGTGCGCCCGCAGGTAGGCACGATCGTTGCTCAGGAACCGAACACTGCGCGGAAAGCCGGGCGGGGCGACCTGGGCGATCAACATCGGCGGCGCCGCAAGCCGCGGCGTGGCACACGCTGCGAGCATGCCGCCGAGCACCAGGACGATGCCCTCGCGCCAGGGCGCGCGGCGCGCAATCACGCGTCTCGGTGAGCTTGCTGTCGGGCAATTAAGCATACTGAGGAGTGTTTCGAGCGCTCCGACCGGGAAATCATACCACCGGGCCCCGGGTGACCGGCCGCAGACCGCCCCGCAGGGACGGAATGCGCGGTTTGCGGCTGAATTGGATAATATGT
>JAJYAR010000362.1 GCA_021779435.1 bacterium | reverse complement strand
GCCGGGCCACATGGAAAGGCACTGCAGGGCGCCGATTCCAGCCGCCGCGCGCGGCGAGAAGTTCCCGGCGTACGGCCTGCCTGAGGCGGCGCGTCGCTTCCGCCAGGCTTCGGCGAAAAACATCAGGAAGGCTCCGGCAACCTGCGCGACGATGACGGCCTCGACGGAGAAGAGGTTTTCATCGATCCAGTCGTGAAGCAGGAACCCGACGACGGCGGCGGGAAGGAACGCGATGGCCACGTTGATCAGGAGCTTCAGCCCCGCCGGGTCCCGGCCGAGCAGGCCGCGGAGCATCGAAAAGAGTTGTGACCAGTAGAGAACGGCGACGGCGGCGATCGCTCCGAACTGGATGACGACGTTGAAGGTGTCCGCCGCCAGCTTGACCGTGAGTGGCACGCCCGCCGGGTTCCTGGCGGAAGGCTTCTTGTACCAGAGCGGATTCCCTGCGCGGTCCTTCAATGGCGTGTCGGACTCCAGGCCGAGGTAGCGCGTCGCGATGATCAGGTGTCCGGTGGAGGAGACCGGGAGGTATTCGGTCACGCCCTCAATCACTCCGAGAACGATCGCGTCCGACGTGCTGAGTTCGGCGGCGGGTGACGACTCGTTGACGTTGCGGGCGGGCTCTCCTGCGGGTTGTGCGCCGGCGAGGCAGGCGGACAGCATGGCGGCCGAGAGGAAGGCGACAACGATACGCACGCCGGTTGGTTTCATTTTTGACCCGGATGGGCAATCGTTTTTGCGGCGTATGACTGGCCGCGCCACGCACTCGCGCGCCGGTGGGCGGTGCACACCGGGCGGACAGAGCGCCGGGGAACTGACCGGCTCCGTGACGCTGCCGAGGCTTTACGGCGTGCGATTGTTGACGCAACGTCCGGGCTCCATGTCCACGCTTGACGAACTGACGGCACAACTGAAGACGGGGGTCGACCTGAGCACGGCGCAGGTCGAGTTCGCGGCGGGAGCGTTGGCCGCCAGCAGTGTCGAGAACGACACGAAGGCGACGTTTCTCTCGGCGCTTGGGTCGAAAGGCGAATCACCGGCCGAGATCGCGGCCTTTGCGCAGTCGTTCCGCAGGCGCGCGATCGATCCGGGCGTTTCGAAATGGGCGGACACGGCGATCGACATCGTCGGCACGGGTGGCGACCACGCGGGCGGCTTCAATGTGTCGAGCATGGTTGTGCTGGTTCTCGCGTGCGCCGGCGTGCCGGTCATGAAACACGGCAACCGCGGCGTGACCTCAAAGTGCGGCAGCGCGGACCTTCTGGCGGCGCTCGGGGTGGATCTCGAGGCGTCGCCGGAGAAACTCCAGCGCGCGCTCGGCGAACTCGGGTTCGTGTTCATCTTTGCCCCCGCCTACCATCCGACCTTCAAGTACATCGCTCCCGTTCGGAAGGCGCTGGCCGCGCGCGGAGAGCGCACCATCTTCAACATTCTCGGACCGCTGATCAATCCGGGCCGTCCGGCTCACGTTTTCCTGGGCTCCTTCTCGCCGGTGCTCGTCCCCAAGCTGGCCGGGGCGCTCCATGAACTCGGCGCGAAAGCCGGCCTCGCGGTGCACGGCGCCATCTCGCCGGAGAAGGGTATCGACGAGTTCACGACGGCCACGGTGAACCGCGTCTGCGGCTTCGGCCGCCTGCGGCAGATCGACACGAACTGGGAGGCGTCGCAGTTCGGAATGAAGTCGTCGCCGTTCGCCGACCTCCTTGGCGGCGACCTGCAGACGAACCTCGGAATCGTCGACGAGGTCCTTGCCGGACGCGGTCCCCGGGGACTCACCGACACGATTGTCCTGAACGCGGCGATCTGCATGTGGATCGTCGGGCGGACAGCGACGGTGGAGGAGGGCATTCCGCGGGCCCGTGATCTGCTCCTCGGCGGCGCGGTGCGCGGCAAGATCGATGCGACCCGCGAGTTTTTCAGCGAGTGAGCATGGGCGGCCACCTTCAACTCCCGGCATTCTGATGAGCAGGAAATTCTTCGGCACCGATGGCGTCCGTGGTCCGTACGGCGGACCCGTCATCAACGATTCCTTCGCGGCGAGGCTGGCGTTCGCCGCGGCGACCTGGCTGAAGGCGCGGGCGGCGGGCCACGCCGCTGCGGGCGCCGGGCCGGCTCCGCGTGTGCTGATCGGTCGCGACACGCGCGTATCGGGGGCGGCCCTCGAGGCGGCGATCGCGCGGGGGCTGCGGGCCGGCGGAGCGGAGCCGGTCTCGCTGGGCATCCTGCCGACGCCGGCGGTCTCGCGTGCCGTGGTGCGTCAGCGCGCGGCACTTGGCGTGGTGATCACCGCGTCCCACAATCCGGCCGCCGACAACGGCATCAAGTTTTTCGGCCCGGCAGGGGTGAAGCTGACGGATGCGGACGAACTCGCGATCGAGGCTCTGCTGCCGGACGCCTGCGTGCAGGCGGCGACGCCGTTCGAGGCGGCGGACGGCACGGCTGATTATCTTTCCGCGATGTCGGAGCTGCTTCCGCCGGGTTCGCTTTCCGGCTGGCGGATCGTTCTCGATACGGCGAACGGAGCGACCTGTGCGACGTCACCCCGCGTGCTTCGGACACTTGGCGCCGAGGTGATCGGCCTTGGTGACAAGCCCGACGGTCTCAACATCAACGACGGCGTTGGCAGCGAACACCCTCGGCAGCTCGCCGCGCGTGTGGTCGCGGAGAAGGCCAGGCTGGGAGTCGCGCACGATGGGGACGGGGATCGTTGCGTGCTGTGCGATGAACGCGGCGACATCCTCGACGGCGATGAAATCCTGGCGATTCTCGCGCTGCGCGCATTGAAGCGCGACGCGCTGCCGGGCAGGACCCTCGTGGTGACGGTGCAGAGCAATCTCGGCGTGGATGCGGCGGTCGCGTCCGCGGGCGGGCGCGTGCTCCGGACCGCCGTGGGCGACCGCTATGTCATCGAGCGCATGCTGCAGGAAGGCGCGACGCTTGGAGGCGAGTCTTCGGGCCATATCATCTGCTCGGAGATTTCGCCGACGGGCGACGGCCTCGTTGCCGCGCTGAAGGTGATCGAGGTGATGGTCGCCACCGGGCAGCCGCTCTCCGAACTGAGGCGAGTTCTGCGAAAGTTCCCGCAGGCCAGCGTCGCGGTGACGGTTCGCGAGAAGAAGCCCCTCGAGGCGCTTCCGCGGCTCAGTTTGGCGATGCGTGACCTGGAACGGGCGCTTGGCGCTCAAGGCCGGGTGCTGGTGCGCTGGTCCGGCACGGAACCGAAGCTTCGGATGCTGGTGGAAGGGCCGGCGGACGCGCAGGTCAGGGAAGGGCTCGAGAGCCTGAAGTTCGCAGCCCGGCTGGACCTGGACGTCTTGTAGCAACGAGGGGCCGGCGCCGCCTTGCGCCGCCGCGTTTCTGCCGCGGCTGGCGTGGGCCGGGATTTGTCGGCAGCCACAATCGCCACGCCGTCGAGAACAGCGGCCGCGGGGTTTGCAATGCGTAAGACGCGAATGTCAATGGGGATTGGTGCGCCCATTCGGTGCTTTAAAAACGTCAACACCGATCTAACTTAGCGCATGGTTATGCAGACTACACTCGTCATCTATAAGCCTGACTGCATGGAAATGCGGCTCATGGGGACCGTGCTGAGCCGGTTCGAGAAGGAAGGCTTCGATGTGGTTGGGTGCAAGATGGCCCGTTTGACCCCCGAGATCCTGCGGGTTCATTACGCGCAGGTTGCCGTCAAGCCGCTTTATC
>JAJYAR010000361.1 GCA_021779435.1 bacterium | reverse complement strand
CACGCGTCGGCGCGGTCGGTAAAGTGGGAGCGCGGGTCGGCGGAGCGGGCGCGGGCGACGGCAACGGCCTTCCCGGCGGATTGAAGGTGAGGTGGCGCCTCATCCTGGATACCGCGGAGGAGGATGGCTTCCTTGATCACGGAGTGCGACGGGTCGGCGGAATGAAGCACAAGCTCGGCGCGCGCACCTTGTCGGTGTTCGTCATGGAAGCCGGCACACACACCGAGGCGCGTGACGCGATGGGCGCACGCGGCTGATTCTCCGTTTTGCTTCGGGCGCCGAACCGCGGCGGCAATCGTCTGTCTTTCCTCGGTTCACACACCGGCCGGGGAAGGCACTCCGTCCGTCCACGGTGCGGTGTGTTGCCGACGCAAACACGTAATGCTGAACACCGAAATCATCACGTCGTTGAAACCCGTGACGGACGGCTCGGGTGAGGCCATTCTGCCCGTGGGAGCTTTCGTCACGGATGCCGGTGTCGTTTTCCGGGTGTGGGCGCCCGAACACACGCGGGTGGGCGTCGCGATCGGTGGTGGAAACGAGCCGAGCCGCCGGATCTCTCTCGAGCATGAAGGCGAGGGGTTCTTTTCCGGGATCGATGCGGAGGGGCGCGCGGGAGATCTTTACTGGTACGAGGTCGGCAACGCCCGGGTGCCCGATCCGGCGTCGCGTTTCCAGCCGCTCGGGGTGGAAGGGCCGTCGCAGGTCGTGGACCCTCGCGAGTACGGCTGGATCACTCCCGGATGGAGGCCGCCCCCGTTCCGCGGGCGTGTCATCTACGAACTTCATGTCGGGGCATTCACACAGGACGGCACCTTTGCGGCGGCGATCGACCGCTTGGATTCGCTCGTCGAACTGGGAGTGAACGCCATCGAGCTGATGCCGCTCGCCGACTTCGCGGGGAGCCGGAACTGGGGCTACGACGGCGTGATGCTGTTTGCGCCGCCGCGATGCTACGGGCGGCCGGACGAATTGCGGGCCCTGGTCGATGCGGCGCATGCCCGTGGCCTGGCGGTGATCATCGACGTCGTTTACAACCACCTCGGCCCGGTCGGGAATGTCCTCTCCCGCTATTCGAAAGACTACATGCACCCGACGCGGCAGAGCGGTTGGGGGCAGGCGCTGAATTTTGACGGAGCAAACGCCGAGCCGGTGCGTCAGTTCTTTGTCCAGAACGCGTGCATGTGGTTCGACGAATACCGGGTGGACGGACTCCGGCTCGATGCGCTGCACGCGATCGAGGATTCATCGCCAACGCACATTGTCGCGGAGATCGCTGCGGCGGCGCATGTGCGCGGCGGGTTCGTGATCGGCGAGGATGAGCGCAACGATGTGCGCGCGATCGAGCCGAGGTCGCAGGGCGGCTGGGGGCTGGACGGCGTGTGGTCGGATGATTTTCACCACGCGATTCGCGTGGCACTCACGCACCAGAAGGAGGCCCATTTCGGCAGTTACGACGGCACTCTCGAGGAGTGGCTCACGATCTTCCGGGAAGGCTGGCTCTTCCGGGGGCAGCTCTTTCGTCAGTGGGGTCGCCATCGAGGGACGCCCGCCGGACATGTCTCTCCGGAGCGTTTCGTCTTCTGCATTTCAAATCACGATCAGGTCGGTAACCGGCCGCTCGGTGACCGGCTGCACGACGTGATCAGTCCCGAGGCGTACCGCGCCACCTCCCTGTTGCTCTGCCTGTCGCCCTACACTCCGATGCTGTTCATGGGGCAGGAGTGGGCCGCGAGCACGCCGTTCCCGTATTTCACGGACCACCCCGGAGAAATTGGAGAGATGGTCCGTGCCGGGCGGTTGGAGGAATATGCCGCGAAGAAAGCAGTGTACGGGGAGGATCTGATCGCCCGGATGCCGGATCCGCAGGCGGAAAGCACCTTCAACGCCGCGAAGCTTCGCTGGTCCGAGCGAGGCGACGCGCACCACGAGCAGGTTCTGGCGCTGTACCGCGAGTGTCTTCGGCTTCGAAGTGCGGAACGCATTTTCCAATCCGCCCCACGCGAGCAATGGCGTTCGGAAAAGGCGGGCGCGCATGTTCTCGCGCTTCGCTGGTGCGAGCCGGCGCACGACTGGCTGTTGCTGTTCTCGCTCGAGGTGCCTGGCGGGCAGATCGCCGATGCGGACATCGTGCGTCCCCGCGCGGGCTGCCGCTGGAAGCTGGTGCTCGCCAGCAACGAGGAGCGCTTTGGCGGCATCGGAACCCGCGAAGCGACAGGCGGGGAAAACGGCATGCCTGTTCTTGACAGCCCCGGCGCCATGCTCCTGCGCGACGGCTGAGAAACATCGGCCTGCCTGCAAGTAGGAGCAGATTTATCTGCGATGGATCGTTGGATCGACGGTCGTGGCGGCAGGGACGGACGGGGTCGCAAATGAATTTGCTCCTACCGGGGAGGGGTGAGCTCGATGCCTGCAAGTAGGAGCAGATTTATCTGCGATGGATCGTTGGATCGACGGTCGTGGCGGCGGGGACGGACCGAGTCGCAAATGAATTTGCTCCTACCGTGGGAGGGGTGAGCTCCCGGCGCACGGCGGGCCGCCGGAACCAACAGGCGTTTCGGGCGCACCAAGGTCCGGTGAAGATCGAGGATTACGGTATGATCGGGAACATGCGCACGGCGGCGCTGGTGGGTCGCAATGGCTCGATCGACTGGCTCTGCGCGCCTCGGTTCGATTCCGCGGCGTGCATGGCGGCACTGCTTGGGGAGGAGAAGAATGGATGCTGGAGGATAGCGCCGCAGGACGACGAACAGCGCCTTGGCTCGCAGCGGTACTGGCCGGACACGCTGATTCTGGAAACGGAATTCAGAACCAATGCCGGCGTGGTCCGTGTGGTCGATTTCATGCCGCTCCGCTCGGACAGCCACCAGCTGGTGCGCATTGTTCAGGGCGTTGAGGGCAGGGTGCCGATGCGGATGTCCCTGAAACTCCGGTTCGACCACGGGCGCACCGTGCCGTGGGTGTGGCGCGATGCCGAGGGATTGAACGCCGTGGCCGGACCGGACGCGTTGGTCCTGCGATCCTCCATTCCGACCCGCGGGGAGAATCTCTCGACGGTGTCCCACTTCACGATCGAGGCCGGCGAGCGTATTCATTTCACGATCACCTGGTACCCGTCCCATGAGCCGCCGCCGGATGCGACCGACCCTTTCCGGGCGCTCACGCAGACGGATCTGTTCTGGAGGGAGTGGTGCTCCCGCTCGAAATTCGACGGCCATTGGCGCGAGCCTGTGATGCGGTCGTTGATCACGCTGAAGGCGCTGACCTTTGCACCGACGGGTGGAATCATGGCCGCAGCGACCACCTCGCTGCCGGAGAGCCTCGGTGGCGTCCGCAACTGGGACTACCGGTTCTGCTGGCTGCGCGACGCCACGTTCACGCTGTTTGCGCTGATGGAGGCCGGCTACACGGACGAGGCGAAAGCCTGGATCGGGTGGCTGCTGCGTGCGGTCGCGGGCGCGCCGTCACAGCTCCAAATCCTGTATGGCGCGGCCGGCGAGCGCCAGCTGCCGGAAATGGAAATCAAGCACCTCGCGGGTTACGAAGGATCGCGACCGGTCCGGGTTGGGAACGCGGCGGCGGAGCAGTTCCAGCTCGATGTGTACGGCGAACTGATGGACGCGATGCACCTGGCAAGACGGGTTGGAATACGCACCGGGGCCAACTCCTGGCGACTGCAGCGGCATCTCGTCTCGTTCGTGCAGG
>JAJYAR010000019.1 GCA_021779435.1 bacterium | reverse complement strand
ACCCACGAGCTCGCCGATGTCTACCGCTCCGCGCCGCTGTTCGAAGTGCTGCACGATCCGTCGCACTTTCAGGGCGCCTGCGGCGAGTGCCGCTATCGCTCGCTCTGCGGCGGTTCCCGCTCCCGTGCCTACGCCGCCACCGGCGACCCTTTCGGCTCGGACCCTCTCTGCCCGCAGGACGTGAACTGACCCGATTCTACGGCCGCTTGCGATAAAGCTCGTAAAGCTCGGTCTGCCGGGTGGTCATGTCCACCTCCCTGCCGGCGATGAACACCTTCTTCACGCTCGTGCGCGTCTCCAGCGGATCCCCGTCCGTCAGGATCAGGTCCGCCACCTTGCCGGTCTCGATCGAGCCCAACTTGTCCGCAACGCCCCAGATCTTCGCCGCGTTGATCGTGACCGCGCGCAGCGCCTCGTCCTTCGGCAGGCCGAACGCCGCCGCCATCGACGCCTGATAGGGGAGATTGCGCGCCTCGTGCTCGACTTCGCCCGGAAACGTGCCCAAGGCGAACAGGATGCCGGCCTTGTAGAACTCGTTCGGCAGCGCGTACGCCTGGTCGTAGGGCATATCTTCCTCAAGCGGCATCGCGAGCGTCGGCCCAAGAATCACCGAAGCCCCCGCCGTCTTAATCTCGGGACCCAGTTTCCCCAACTCCTGGCATCCGGCCAGGATAACTTTGACCTTCTCTTCCCGCGCGAATGCGAGCGCCGCCTTCATCTCCCGCTCTCTCTGGGCCACAATCAGCACCGGCGTTTTCCCATCAAGCACGGGAATCATCGCCTCATATCGCAGGTGGCGTTCGAGTCCCGCCTCGGGCCCTTTCTTCGCCGTCTCGTACCGCCGCGCCTGCTCGAAGAAATCCTTCAACCGCCGGATCTTTTCGTCGTAGGCCCGCTGAGTCTCGCGGAACGGCGCGGGCGCGCCCGGCGCCGCGAAAAACGGCCGCCGCGGAGCGCGCAGCGTGGGGAATATGATCTCCATCGCCGCGTCCGGCTGGATATCCATCTGCTCCCACGTCCAGCCGTCCAGATGAATCAGCGCTGCCTGCCCCGCAATCATTTCCGGGCCGGTTTCCGTCGCCGGCAGCGTGATCGCACTTGTGACGCCGTTCACCCGCGTCACGGGAATGTGCTCGCTCGCCGGGTTCACCGCCACCAGCGCCTGCAATTGCGGGTCGAACTCTCCCAACTCGTTCGTGTCGTTCGTTTCGCGCACCGCGGCGATCTCGCTCAGCCCCAGGTCCGTCGCCGAGTTAATCATCCCCGGATACACGTGCAGACCCTTACCGTCGATCCGCCGCGCTCCGCGCGCGTTCACGTGCGCGCCCACCGCGACAATCTTCCCGTCTTTGACAAGCACGCTCCCGTCCGGGATGTCCGGCGCCGTCACCGGATGAATCGTCGCGTGCTCGATCACGAATCCCGCATCGTCCGCCGCCCACGCGGCGATCGAAGCCACAAGCAAAATTAACGCCGCGCGTTTCATTCGCGCACCTCCGGGCCCGTCCGCCGCGGCCCGCTCTGCGCCGCCTTCATGCGCTGCTTATCCAACTCGAACAGCCGCTCCTTCTCCTTCTCGCGCGCCGGCCGTTGCGCCAGGTCATTCGCGCGGTCGAAATACACCTGCCCATCGATGATCGTTTTCACCACCTTCGAGTAGTTCGACAACGGATGCCCGTCGAAAATCGCCAGGTCGGCGTCCTTGCCCACTTCAATCGAGCCCACGCGCGAGTCGATCTCGAGTTGCTTCGCCGGATTGATCGTAATCATGGAGAGCGCTTCGGTTTCGCTCATGCCGCCGTACTTCATCACCTTCGCCGCTTCGTCGTTTAGATGCCTCATCAGTTGTTCGGAATCCGAGTTCAGGCTCACGAGCACACCCTTCCGCGCCATGATCGCGGCGTTGTACGGAATCGCGTCGTTGGCCTCTTCCTTGTACCCGTACCAGTCGCTGAACGTCGAGGCGCCCGTGCCGTGCGCCGCGATCTCGCCGGCCACCTTGTAGCCTTCCAGCACGTGCTGCAGCGTGCGGATCTTGAAGCCATAATCGTCGGCGATCTTCAGCAGCATCAGGATCTCGTCGGCCCGGTAACAGTGCGCGTGCACCAGCCGCTTCCCTTCGAGCACTTCCACCAACGGATCGAGTTTCAGGTCCTGCCGCGGCGGAATCGCCTTCTCGCCCCGCGCCACGGCCGCGCGATAGTCGTTCCACTTCGCCTGATAGATCTTGGCCTCGTTGAAAGCCTCGCGGATCGTATCCGCCACGCCCATCCGCGTCGCCGGATACCGCAGGTTCGTGCTGCGAAAAACCGACGGATTCCCCTGCCGCTTCGGATTCTCTCCGAGAGCGAACTTGATCCCCGGCGGCGCCCCTGCAAACGGCAACTCCGGCGCGGTCTTGCCCCACCGCATCTTGATCACCACCGTCTTCCCGCCGATCGCGTTCGCGCTGCCGTGCAGAATGTTCGCCGTCGTTACGCCCCCGGCGAGCGCGTCGTAGATGTGGATGTCTTCCGGATTCAGCGTGTCCGGAATCCCCACCATCGACGACACCGACACACTGCCTTCGTTCACCGCCTCCGTCGCGATGTGCGAATGGCAGTCAATGATGCCCGGCATCACGTACAGTCCCGCCGCATCCATCGCCGTCGCGCCCGCCGGCGTGTCCACCGTCTCGCCCACTTCCGCGATCTTGCCGTCGCGAATCAGAATCGAACCCTTCTGAATCGTGCCCTTCGTCACCGTGAGGATCGTCGCGTTGCGGATCACCATCGTCTCCGCCCGCGCCGAAAGCCCAGCAAAGCCTATCAACCCCACCGCCACTGCCAGCGCTCTCATTTCGCCACCTCCGGCGCGCGTCCGCGTCCATTGGCCGCGGGCGGCGGCATCTCAGGCTCCGGTTCGTATTTCTTCCCGTCCACAAGCACGAACTTCACCTTGGTCTTCTCCTCGAACCAATCCCCGTCCGTAACCGTCAAGTTCGCGATCTTACCCGTCTCGATTGTCCCCAGCCTGTCCGCCACGCCATAAATCGCGGCCGGCTCGATCGTCATCGCGCGAACCGCGCCCGCCCGGCTCAAGCCCGCGTCGAGCGCCCGCTTCATCGCCCGCACCAGCGCCGTCCGCGTCGTCAACCCTCCCGAATAAAACGCGAACGGCACGCCCGCCTTCTGCAGCACTGCCGCCGTTGACGGCGCATTCCGCCGAACTTCCAGCGTTCGAAGCGTCACGTACGCGTTCGGGTCGCCGTCGCGCTCCGCCTCCGGCCACTTCAGGTTGACGAGCACGCCTACATTCGCGCCTTTCAACAAATCGCCCGCGCGATATCCTTCCGCCATCCCGTACAGCACCGTCTTCCGGCCCAGTTCCTTGCCGAACCGCATCATGCGGTCGATCTCCACCAGCCTTGCAGCCGGCAGCAGAATGCGCGGCGGTTCGAGCACGCCCTCGATCGCCCGGTCGTAGGCCGGCCGCGGCGCCCCCGCCTGATGCTGGTCGTACGCCGTCCGCACCGTCTTGTAGTAGCCTGCGTCCAGATAAAGCTGGCGGATGTAGGCGATCACGCCCATCAGCGATCCGGGATAACCGCCAAAGCCGTGCGTCTGCGTGGTGATGTACTCAGCCGCCGGCGTGTCTACCACCATATCCCCCGCCCGTTCGCCGCCTAAGTCGATCACGGCGCCCTGACCGGCGACGATGCCCTGCATCGGAAACGAAACCGCGGTGGTGAACCCCGCGCTGCGTAACTCGTGTACATGCGGCCCGTCGGGCCGTACCAGATCCGCTGCCCGCAGCCAGCTTTCCGTCGCAGGCCGGTCCTCCGGCCCGCGCGCAGGCGGCGGCGCGGGAGCAGCGCCCGCCCCGGGCGGCGGCCCTGCCGGAGCAGCGGGCCGCGCCGCCGGGATTCCCGCATCGTCGAGCGCATCGACGAACCCCGGATACACCGTCAGCCCCTGGCCGTCGATCACCCACGCCCCTTGCGGAATCGCCACGTTCGGGCCCACGGCTTCAATTACGCCGTCGCGCACAACCACCGTGGCTTGCGCCATGTCGGGACCGCTCACCGGAACGACATGCGCGCCCCGGATCGCGATCAACGAAGGCACGCCGGCCAGTGCCAGCGCAGGAGCGAAGAACCACATCAGCAGACGGGTCATAGAGATCTTGCTATGGCGTAGACTGTACCAGAGAAGTTACTTCGCCGTCGACGAAGCTTCCCTTTATTCTCTGTGCGGAGTAAGTGCCGTGACTCCCAATGTAAGTCGCCGCCGTAGAGGGATGTCCCGTCTGAACATCGGACCTGGGCTCATCGCCTCGGCCGCCGATTAGCGGCTGGCCGCCGTCCAGGTGGGGGTGGGCACTCCCAACGGGGTCGGTGGAGGGTCCCAGCGAATCGCGAACGTGACCCCACGTTGCTCGTTTACCGCGGCGGTCCTGGCGCGATCCAGATCGTCCACCGAAATCTCGCCCGGTGCTCCATCGCTCGCGATGAATCGCAGCCCGGTGCCGCCGTCGAGCCAATAATCTTTCACCACGTACACCGTGCCGTCCTTCAAGATCAATATCGCCAGATCGCTCGCCGCGGCCGTTGCCTGCCCGTTCGCTCCCGAAGACTGAGTCTGCCGGAACGCCGCCAGACGGACCGTGGTTGGCGCCAGGGGCGCAGGCTCATTCAGAACCCGGCGCGGTACCGTCAATTGGCGTGGGAGGTCGCTGTTGGGCTTAAGCCCGCTGGACGACAAGGCCGCCCGCGAGGGGGTTTCACCGGGGACGATCACATCCTCCATCAGCTTCACGGTCATGCGGGTCTCTTGTCTCAGAGCGGGCCGGGGGCCGCGCTCGGGCAGCGTCGCCACCTTCCAAGGCCACAGGGGAGGAAACAGCCACTCCACGGCGTCACGGGTCGCATGCCCCGACCCGTGGATCCGTCCTTTCTTGCCCACTCGCAGCCCTTTCACATTCACCACCTTCGCCGAAATTGGAATCACCGTGTCTGGCCATGCAACCAGACGGTCAAACCTCAACTCCATCCACCCTTTTCCTATGAAGTGTCCCGGCTCCCGGTCGTCCTCAAGACGCCCGGCCAGGTAAACACCGTAAGGAATCGCTGAGCGGCCAAACACTCCGATCGAGCTGGCATAACAGAGGAGAGGATCGCCGATTTCCGCCGTGCCGGACGAAAAATCCGGCTCAGAAACCGTACACTCAACCAGGGTGCCCGCCGGTACGACGGTATCTCCTTGGACCTTAGCGGCAGTCAGGAAAAAGACGGGAAGCAATGCGATCGGAAATAAATCGCGCAAGCCACGCATATCACACCTCCACGTGCAGCGCTTCTGATTAACTCGCCGTCGAGATGTGAATCGCTTCCGGCGGGATATTGTCGCCGGCGCGACAAACACATCTTTCGCGCCACGCGACCAACATTATGCGCCTTGGAATGCACCCCGTCAATCCGCCGGAGTGGGCCGGAGAAACACGAGCAAAAAGATAAGCAAAGAGGGCCAAGCGCGAAGCCTGCCTCCTAGTCCCGGGCCTTTCACGGCAACGTCACGGTATAGACGCTCAGCCCCTGCGATGTCGGCGCCAGCAGATACTCGGTGGTCCCGTTGGTCAGCACGAGGATGCTGCTCAGCCCCCACGCCGTCGTCACCGGGTACACCACCGGGCTCGAAAGCGTCCTCGCGTCCACGATCATGAGCGTCGCCGGCCCGTTCAGGTCCGTCGCGGGAGGCTGAGTCACCAGCGCGAAGAACTGCCCGCCCAGGCCCTGCAGGAAGTAAGTCCCGTTGGTCTGGATGTTTGTTACCGTCGTGCCGATCGACGTGATGTTTTCGAAATCCGCCGCCGTGTCCGTGTTAGTCATATACGCCGTCGTCAGCGTCAGGTCACCGGTGTAGGCGAAGTTCGCCGCCCCGGTCGCGGGGTCGGTAATCCCCGGATTGCGGATGTTGGCCGTGTTCCCCGCGATCAGCAGCAGGTTCGGTTCGCCGGGCAGCGCGAACTGATACCCGAAGCCCGTAAACACCGCGGCGGAGCTGGTTACTAACTGCACTACCGGCGTAGGTAGCGAGATGTTCGACAGATCCACCACGGTAAGCAAAGCGTTACCCGCCGTCGTGTTCAGCGCCGTCGTCCCGCAGATGTACGCCGCGATCGGGCTGTAAAGCTGGTTCTGCGGCACCACAAGCCCGTTCGGTTTCGGGCTCGATTCCGAACTCGCCGGGTATCCCGCCGTCAGGTTCAGGAACGAAAGAACCGCCGGATAAGTCGGGCTGTTGAACGCAAAGGTGAATAGGTCGCCGTACTGCGCCGTAATATTCAGCTTGTTGTCGAACATGTACCAGTTCGTTGTCGAAACCGAATACGGCCCGGTAAAGCTAAGGCTGGTCACGTTCTGCAGCGCAATGCCCGAGCTCGGATTGCTGTAGAGCGGCGGCTGGGCCATGAACACCGGCTGCAACGGCGACGCCAGGCTGTAGACGAGATAAGATGCGACCCCGGAGATCTGGATCGCGTCCACGAGGATGGGCAAGCCGGTCGAGTTGTTCAACGCGCAGATCCCTCCCCCGCCGAGCAGCGCCGAATCGCCGAACTCGCCCACATAGGAAAACGAAGTTAGGTCGACAAGCGAGATCCGCTGCGGTGAGCAGACGTAAGCCAGCGTGTCGAGCACATTCAAGCTGCTCGTCTGGCCGTTGGCGAATGGCGCTCGCGAGGTCAGCGACAGCACCGAAGTGGGCGGAGTCCCCGAGCCCGAAACGGCAAGTTGCGCCGAGGCGCTCACCAGTCCTCCGACGGTAACCGTGAGCGGATACGTCCCCGCCGCCAGCGTCGACGGCACCTCGAGGTTGGCCTGCGCCAGTCCGGCGAATCCGGGCGACAGCCCCAGAAAACTCACCTTCGCGCTCACCCCGCCGATGCTGGCGGAATACTTCGCCGTCGCCTGCGCCAGTGGAGTTGCCGGCGCCGCCGCTCCATCGGCCACCGGATTGTCCACCGGCCCGATCCCCGTCAGATACACGCTCACCGTCGACCCCGCCGCCGCCGGATTCTTCGACGTGATCGCCTGGTAACCGGTACTCTGCGCCGCCGCGTTGTTCGATCTGTCCTGGAAAATCCCCGGTGCCTCCGGCGTAACCGTGAACAGGAACGCCGTGCTCGAACCTCCCGACGACGAGCTGACAATCAATGAAGACGTCCCTGCCCCGAGCGCCCGCGGCACCTGAAAATTGATCTGCGCCGGGCTCGCATAGAGCAGCGGCACGGCCGCGCCGTCGATCAGCACCCGCGCTCCGCCCAGCGTCGTAGGCAAGGGAAGTCCACTCGCCGAAGCGGTCGAGTTCGCCAGACTCGACCCGAAAATCGTAGCCAGCGACCCTGGCGCCACCCTGGGCCCATAACTGGCCGCGTCCGTCACCGAGAAAACGGTGATCTGGCCGTAAACACCCGCCGCGGAAGCGGCGATCCATAAAACAATCGAAGTGACTCTCAAATAAACATGACGCAAAGAGTTGAAGAATGGTTGAAACGCGGGCATTCGTTCCCGGATCGGTCCGGATGGCGCTGGTCTGATTTTACGGGAATTACCCGGTCCTGCCTTGGGAGGCTCTAGGCTGCCGGTGGCAATCGATTCAGCGCACTGGCGATCGCTTCCAGTAGTTGCCTCGCCTGAAAGGGCTTCGCCAGATATCCATCCATCCCGGCCGCCAGACAACGCTCGCGGTATTCGCCGGTTGCGTGGGCCGTAAGCGCCACGATCGGCAGGCGGCGGCCCAAAACGCGCTCGTGCTGCCGGATCGATGCCGTCAGGCCGAATCCGTCCAGACCCGGCATCTGCAGATCCACCAGCGCCACGTCGAACGGCGCCGTCCCGTTGGCATACGCCTCGAACGCTACCTGTCCATCCGAAGCCGCCAGCACGCGGTGTCCTTCGGCCTCCAGCAGTCGCACAATCAGACGCTGGTTTACCGGGTTGTCCTCGGCCAGCAAAACGCGCAGAGGCTTGCTGGTCCAGATCGGCGCCGCATGAGCGCGTGCCGGCACGGCCGGACTGGCCGTCTCCTGAACTGGCACCACGCCGAACTTCGCCGTGAATTCAAAGCAACTTCCGTGCCCGGCGTCGCTCTCCACCCGGATCCCACCGTCCATCCGCTTCACCAGTTCCGCAGCGATCGACAGCCCCAAGCCCGTCCCCGAGTGACGCCGCGTCAGGGATCCGTCGGCTTGCACGAATGGCTCGAAAATCAAATTGAGTTTGTCCGCCGCGATGCCGATGCCGGTGTCGCGGACCGAGAAACCAAGCACCACCCAATCGGCCCCACTCGACTTCACCACCGCGCGAACGCGCACCGAACCCGCTTCCGTAAACTTCACCGCGTTTCCAACGAGGTTGAGAAGCACCTGGCGCAGACGCACCGGGTCGCCCAGCAATGTCGAGGGGACATCCGGATCCACCTCGCTTGAAAACTCGATTCCCTTCCGCGCCGCCCGCACCGCGAGCGTGCCCAATGCCGTCTTCATTTGCTCGCGCAGATCGAATGCCGACGCGTGAATCTCAAACCGCCCGGACTCGATTTTGGCGAAGTCCAGAACATCGTTCACCACCGAAAGCTGATTCTCCGCCGACGTCCGCGCCAGGTTCAGAAACTCGCGCTGTTCCGGCGTCATCTCCGAACTAAGCACCAGTTCGAGCATCCCCAGAATGCCGTTCAGTGGCGTCCTCAACTCGTGGCTCACGTTGGCCAGAAACTCGCTCTTCGTCCGGTTCGCGCTCTCGGCGGCCTCTTTCGCCGTCCGCATCGCCTCTTCGGCGTTCTTGCGGAGAGTGTTGTCGCGCATCACCACCACACCCGCCACCGGATCGCCCCCGCCGATCGACACCGGGCGCGCATTGCACAGCAGCCATCTTCCCTCCGGATGCGCCCCGTTGGAGACGTAAATCTCCATATCGTCCACGCTCTCCCCGCGCGCGGCCCGGCAACTCGGCAATTCGTCGTCCCGCAGCGGCGTGCGCCGGTCCGGGTGGTACAGTCCCATCGCGCGCGCCCGCTGCCCTACCTCCCGCTCCACCGCGAACCCACACAGCCGGTCCGCCGCCTCGTTCACCAGCAGAAGCTTTCCGAAGCGGTCCGCCACCAGCACGCCGTCGCCGATGTGCCCCAGAATCGCCTTGAGCAGCGCGCTCTGGTTTTGAAGCCGCTCCTCCGCCGCTTTCCTCGCCGAGATGTCGCGCACGAACGCATTGAAGCTCCATTCCGAGCGGGTCTGAATTGCGGTAATCGACAGCTCGATCGGAAACCGCGTCCCGTCCTGGCGAAGCGCCGTTACCTCCACCCTCCGGTTCAGCATCGGTCCGCCACCCGTCTCGGGAAACCGCGCGAGGCCCGCCTCGTGCAGTGGCCTCGCCTCCGGCGGAATGATCGTCTCCGTCAGCGGCCGGCCCAGCACTTCCTCCTTCGACCAGCCGAAGATCCGCTCCGCCTGCGCGTTCCAACGCGTCACCCGGCCCGCGGCATCCGTCTCAATCACCGCGTCGAGCGCATTTTCCATGATCAGCCGCGTCCGCTCATCGTGGCTGCGCTGCGTGTCCTCGGCCCGCTTCCGCTCGATGAACTGTCCCAGCCTCGCCGCAACGCTCTCCAGCAGCCGCCGCAATCCTTCATCGAGCGGCCGGCAGTTCTTGCAGAACACCGCCATCGCCGCCCAGTCGCTCGCGCCCGCCGACACCGGGAGCATCGCTCCCGACCGCAGACCCAGCCTCACCAGCCCCTTGGCGAACTCCGGCTCCTGCGAAAAATCGGTCACCCACACCGGAGCCCGCGTCGCAATTGCCTTCTCGAGAAACCGATCCGACGGCGACAACGCCGTATACGGATCCACCGCCGGAAACCCCTCGCTCGCCCAGAAGTACGCGCAGCCGAACTGGTCCCCACGCACCGGCGCCAACCATCCGGCCGCATACTCGAAGCCCAGCCGCTCTCCCAGGGCGCGCAGCACGCGTGGCGCCGCCTCCGGCACCGTCGCCGCCTCGGCCAGAATCGCCGTCACCTCCCGCTCGCACTCCTCGCGCCGCTTCGTCCGCCGCTGCTCGGTGACGTCAATCGCCGCCACCAGCACCGCCTTGCGGCCTTCCTCCACCTCCATCGTTTCCGTCCGAATCTCGACGTCGATCAGCCGCCCGTCCCTCAGCCGGTGACGCCAGTCGCCCAAATGCTGCACGCCCGCGCCGAGAGTCCGAAGCGCCTCCTTGAGACGCTCCCGCTCTTCCTCCGGCCGGATGTCCAGCACCGTCATCCGCAGAAACTCTTCCCTCGAGTAGCCGTACTTGGCGACCGCCGCGTCGTTCACTTCGATGTAGCCCAGCGTCTCGACGTCGTACAGAAACATCGGCAACGGGCTGTTCTCAAATAACAGCCGGTACCTTCGCTCGTGCTCGCGGTGCCGCTCTTTCTCCGCGCACAGCGCCGCCGCGGCTTCCTTGTGCGCCGTGATATCGGTGGCCACGGCCGAAAGCCGCCCTACCTTTAGCCCGCCCTCCCGCCACGGAACGAGGCGAAGCGAGATCCACCCCACGCCTCCCCCGGGCCTCGTAATCCGGCACTCCAGCAACTGAGTATCGCCTGCCGCCGCCGCCGCGACCGCTTCCCGCACCCGCCCGCGTTCCTCCGGAACGAACGTGTTGATCCACAACTCGCCATTCCCGATCACCGCCGACCGCGAGGTCTGCCAGATCTTCTCGAACGCCGGACTCGCATACACTGCCCGCCCTGCGCCAACGTCGTACACCACGAGGGCGTCGTGAAAATGCCACACCAGATCGCCCATCTGCCGTTCGACGCTGTCGAGCAGGGGGTCGCCTCCCTCCGGGGTTGCGCTCGCCGCAAGCGCCTTCCACAGAGGTTCCAGGTCCGGTTCGCCATCCTCGAATCGGATCGGCGAACCTCCTCTCCGCCCCTCCAGTCCGCTCTCGGCAAGCAAAAACACTCGCGCGCCGTCGCCTCCCGATGCCCCGAACAAATCTGCAAGCGTCTGTTCTTTCCCGACGGCCGGATCGACGATTAACGCGTCAAACCGCTGCCCGGAAAGCGCCGCCAGTTGCTCAGCCGTGCGTGCCGCCTCGATCTCGATCGCACAGCTCGACCCTGCTGAAAGCGCCGCCCGAAGCTTTCTCTCCCGCTCCGACTCCGGCGCAACGATCAGGATCCGGTAAACGGCCTCGCCTGGTCCCGCCATGTTGAATCAACTCAAAGGGTAAGTCTGCGCTGCAGACCCCTAGCCATTGGAAATTCCTGCGACCCTTGGGGCATCGCAGTCCTGCCTAATTATACGTTGCCTTAGCTTCGCTGCAATAGGAATTAACCGCACCAGCCGCAAAACTGGAACCTAAGTCCTAGGAAGTTCGGTCTGCCGCCTAAGTGAAGTGGCGCGCCCGGAGGGACTCGAACCCCCGGCCTATTGATTCGAAGTCAATCGCTCTATCCGGCTGAGCTACGGGCGCGTGACTCCATTATAAAGATCCCCGCCACTCCAAAACAGCCATCCCTCTAACCGCCTCACTATAATGAGAAGGCGTTCTTTGGTCCAAATGAACTCTTCCGGGACGAAACCTCTCGATCTGGACTCCTTGATTCAGCGCGTGCGCGGCGAAGCGGCCGCGCGCAAGCCCCCCGCCGCCTGCGCCGCGTCCGCCCCCGATACAAGCCATCGCAACTTACTCGCGCCGCTTCCACCGGATCTCGAATCGGCGTCCCGCCCGCTCCCGCTCTCCCGATTCCTCGCGTTTCACGACGAAACGCTTGTCCGGCTCATTTACCGCGAGTTACTCGGCCGTGAACCTGAACGCGACGCCGCGGCCTCTTACGCGGATCGCCTCCACTCCGGTAACCTCTCCAAGCTCGATTTCATCGCCGCTGTAAGTCACTCCGGCGAAGGCCGCGCGCGCGGCGTCCCCGTGCCCGGGCTCGCCGCCGCCTTACGGCGCGAGCGCCTGTTCCGTCTCCCCGTCGCCGGGCCGCTGCTGCGCATCGCCGCCCTTGTTCTCAATCTCCCCGCGTTCGAAGCAAACCTGCGCCGGCTGGAATCTTCCATCGAGCGCCGCTTCGCCGAAGTGCATCGCGTCTTCCGCCTCGAACTAATCGGCCCCATCGAGGCCAAGGCCGACAAGTCATCCGTCGCCGAACTCGAGCGCCAGGCCGCCCGCGTCGCCTTCAACAAGGCCAACCGCGAGGCGCTCCTCGAACTCGAGCGCAGAGTCGAGGCCCTCGAAGCCGCGCGCCGGAGCGCCGATTGAGAATCGCCATCGCGACCGTCCGCACCCCCTTCATCGAGGGCGGCTCCGAAGCCCACGCCGCCGGCCTCCGCGCCGCGCTCCGGCGCGCCGGTCACGCTGCCGACATCGTCACCATGCCGTTCCGCTTTCAGCCCGAACACGCCGTGCGGCACGGCGTCGAGCAGTGGCTCAACGAAGACTTCACCTGCCTCGGTGTCCCCACTCCCGATCGCGTCATCTGCCTCCGCTTCCCCGCCTACTATCTGAAACACCCGGAAAAAACGCTGTGGCTGCTGCACCAACACCGCACCGTCTATGACGAGTGGGAATCACACGCCCCGCACACGTCCGAAGCCGAAGAAATCCGCGCCCTTATTCACCGCCTCGACACCGAGCACCTCGCCGCCATCCCGCGCCGCTTCGCCAACTCGCATACCGTCGCCGCGCGTCTCCGGCAATTCAACGGAGTCGCTGCCACCCCGCTTTACCATCCGCCGCCGCTCGCCGGCAAACTCTACACCGCGGATCCGCTGCCCTACGTTTTCGCCCCCAGCCGCCTGGAGCGCCACAAGCGCCAGATCCTGCTGATCGAAGCCATGCGCTACGTCACCGCCCCCGTCTTCGCGCTCATCTCGGGTTCCGGCGGACAGCGCGCCGTCTATGAAAGCGAAATCGCCGCGCTCGGCCTCGAACACCGTGTCCGCTTGATCGGTGAACTCGACGAAGACGGCCTCCTCGCCTTCTACGCCCACTGCTTCGCCGTCTTCTTCGGTCCGCGCGGCGAAGACTTGGGCTACATCACCCTCGAAGCCATGCTCGCGCGTAAGCCCGTCATCACCTGCCACGACTCCGGCGGCCCGCTCGAGTTTGTCCGCCACCGCGACACCGGCATGATCGCCGATCCCGAACCCCGCGCCATCGCCCACGCCATCGACGAACTCTACGGTATGCCCCGGCACGGCGCCGGTCTCGGCTCCAACGGCTACCAGCGCTACGAGTCGATGGACATCTCCTGGGACACCGTCGCCGCGTTGCTCAGCCAGTAACCGAAGCGCCCATGAAAATCGCCCTCGTCGCCCCGAGTCCGGTCTCCTTCACAATCGGTGGCGCCGAAAAACTCGCCTGGGGTCTCTTGAACTACCTCAACCAGCAAACCCCACACCAGGCCGAACTCATCAAAATCCCCTCCCGCGAACTCTCCTTCTGGGACCTCATCGATTCCTACCGCGCCTTCTCTCAACTCGACCTCTCTCACTTCGACCTCGTCATCAGCTTGAAATACCCGGCCTGGATGATCTCTCATCCGCGCCACGTGCTCTACCTGCTTCACCGCCTCCGCGGCCTCTACGACACCTATCCGCCCCTCCCTACGCGCTGCGAATCGAACCACCCGGCCGTCGCCTCGCTTACAGCCTTCCTTCGGTCCCAAACCCCCTCCCGTGCCCATATCCCGGAATGCTTCGCCCGCCTCGACCGTCTCCGCCAGGCCACCGGCGTCCCTCCGGAACTGTTCCAGTTTCCCGGCCCGCTCATCCGCGAAACCATCCACTTTCTCGACGATTGCGCCCTCGCGCCGCCTTCGATCTCCAAATACGCCGCCATCAGCCACAACGTCGCCCGCCGCCCCGGCTACTTCCCCCCGGGCGCCGCAGTCGCCGTCTGCTATCCTCCCTCGGACCTGACCTCGTTGCGCTCCGGCAACTCCGAGTATTTCTTCACCGTCTCCCGCCTCGACAACGCCAAGCGTGTCCGTCTCCTCGTCGAGGCCATGTTCCGCGCTGAGACCACCGTCCCGTTGAAAATCGCCGGAACCGGACCCGATGAATCCTCCCTCCGCGCCCTCGCCGCCGGCGACCCACGCATCGATTTCCTCGGCTTCGTCAACGACGCCGATGTCATCGACCTCTACGCCAACTGCCTCGCCACTCTCTACGTCCCCTATGACGAAGACTACGGACTCGTCACTATCGAGGCCATGAACAGCGGCAAACCCGTGCTTACCTGCACGGACTCCGGCGGGCCGAACGAGTTCATCGAAACCGGCGTCACCGGCTTCTCCGTCGCGCCAGACCCCGCCGACCTCGCCGATCGCATCGACTACCTCGCCACCCACGTTGCCGAAGCCCGCGCCATGGCCCCTGCCTGCCGCGCCAAAGTCGCCGGCATCCGCTGGGACTCCGTTGCTGAAGCCCTCACCGGCGCCCCCATCGCCGGCCCACGCCGCATTTCCCGTCCCCGCCGCCACATCACCGTCTGCCTCACCTTTCCCGTCTACCCGCCTCGCGGCGGAGGCAAGAGCCGCATCTATCACCTCTACCGCCACCTCGCCCGCCAACTCGATTGCCGCGTCGAACTCCTCACCTTCGCCGACGACTACCAGCCCGGCATCCACCAGGAGATCGCGCCCGGCGTCGACGAAATCCGCATCGCCAAATCCGATGCCCACGTCCGGCGCGAAGCGCGCGCCTCCCGCCGCGCCGGCGGCGTCCCCGTCACCGACGCCGTCATGCCCCGCCTGTTCCTCCTCACTCCCGAATACGTCGGCGCCCTCCGCCGCTCCGCTGCCTCCAGTTCTCTCCTCGTCTCGAGCCACCCCTATCTCATCACCGCCGTCGAAGCCGTCCGCCAATCACAGCCGGTCTTCTACGAAGGCCACAACGCCGAGTTCGCGCTCAAGCGGCGCATGCTTCCCCCAAACGCCATGGGCCGCTATCTGCTCCGCCTCACCCACGAAGCCGAACGCCGCGCCTGCCAAAATAGCGACCTCGTCTCGGCCTGCTCCAGCGCCGACGCCGAAGCCTTCATCGCCGAATACGCCATCCCACCGGAAAAAATCGTACTCGCCCCCAACGGCGTCGACCTCGCCTCCGTCACCTACCACCCGTTCGCCGAACGCCAAGCCCACACCTCGCCCTTCACTGTCCTCTTCCTCGGAAGCTGGCACGAGCCCAACATCGAGGCCGCCCTCTTCGTCTCCGAAATCGCACGCCGCCTCCCCGATATCCGCTTCCAATTCCTCGGCAGCGTCTGCGACTACTTCCGCGTCTTCCACCTGCCCCTTCCCGCCAACGTCGCGCCGCTCGGCGTCCTCGACGACCGCGCCAAAGACCTCGCTCTCTCACGCGCCCATCTAGCCCTCAACCCCATGGAAATGGGCTCCGGCACCAACCTGAAGATCCTGGATTATATGGCCGCCGGCGTC
>JAJYAR010000360.1 GCA_021779435.1 bacterium | reverse complement strand
TGTACGGAGACGGCGAGTTCACGATCATCTCGCTCATCAACGGAGCCGTGATGTTCACGGCGGACCTGATGCGCGAGATCGACAACCCCGTGCGGCTCGACTGCATCCGGGTCAAGAGCTACGGCGCCCAGACGAAATCGATCGGCACCCCGCAGGTCATCTACAGCCTGACGCTCGACATCAAGGACCGGCACGTGCTTCTGATCGACGACATCCTCGACACCGGCAAGACGCTGTCACTCGTCAGCAAACTGGCTCGGAAGCTGAAGCCCGCGAGCCTCCGTACTTGTGTCCTGCTCGACAAGAAGGAGCGCCGCGAAGTCGACATCGAGGCGGACTTCGTCGGCTTCGACATCCCGAACAAATTCGTCGTCGGCTACGGGCTCGATTTCGCCGAGCGCTACCGGAACCTGCCGTGCATCGGCGTCCTCAAGCCCGAGCGACAGAACCCCGCCCACTGGCCGCAGCGGGGCTGAGCAGCATCCGTTGCATTTTCTGCGCAGGCTGCCGGACTGACGAGAACGGCCGCCACACCGGCGTTGCTCAACGCGACTGAGCTGACGTCGTCCTTGCCTCCGCGACCGCCTGGATCGGCTTTGCCTGCATCTTCGCAGCCAGCACAGCCACGGCGGCCCGGTCGACGAGCCTCATGTCGACGACCTTGCCGGAGGCAAAGGTCACGACGAGCGCATCGCGATCCGTCTTGTTGTGCGTTGGGCGGGCCGCTTCGTAGTCGAAATAGACCCAGACGTTGCGGGCAAGCCGCTGACCTGGTTCCCCGAGTGATTCGCGAACTTGCTTCTCGGAGGCGCCGCGTCCGAGCACCTGCCCCGGGACTTCCTGTTGAACCGCGTTGAGTGCAATCACCGGCCGGTCCTGATCGCCGGTGGAGGCATTGAGCACCGTGAGAGGCGCAAGGGAGACGAGGAGGGCGCAGGCCTGGCAGAATGTCGTTTTCATGATGTATCGATTGGATTTCGCCTGAGGGGAGTGACGTCACCTTCCGTCGATCGCGACATGTGCCACTCGAACTGCTCAGGCGGCTGCCGAACGCCGTTTGCCGCCAAATGAACTGCTCGCAGGCCGAGTGAACAGCTGGGGAAACGCGTGGACGGCCGGGTGAACGACTCGTAGAGTACCGGCGTCCCCATGAAGAACTCCGTCCGGCAACCCCTGCTGCTTGGCGTGCTTTGGCTGGTCCTCTCCACTGCCCTCTGTGTTACCGTCGGCGCGGAGTCGGAGGGTCAGGCCGGCTCTGCAGGCAACACGCCTTCCGGCCAGGACACGCGCCGATCGCACACATGGACGGGGTCCCGGGACGACGGCTGGATCATCACGTACGTCGTGGTCCCGCCCGACTACGAGTCGTCCGAAGTGCGGCTGAAACTCGGCGACGATCCCCGGTGGGCCGCACCCGATTTCGACGACGGCGACTGGAGTCAGATCACGTACAGCGGAGTGCCGACTCGCACAGGGGTCTTCTGGGTCCGGCTGAGATTGCGCGGCCCCGGCGACCTCCCGCCGACCGCGTATGTGAAGGTCGCGGCGGCGTATGACATGTACTGGGACGGCCGCCTCGTCGCGCGCTCCGGCGTTCCCGGCAACAGCAAGGCCGAGGAGAAACCAGGGCCCCTGGAGACCTACATCGGCATCCCCGCGGAGTGGCGGAGCAGCGGCGAGCATGTCGTCGCCTTCCGCCTGTCCACCTACCGTGTCGGTTTCCCGGGTGAGAACACCGACCTGCAGCTGTGGCTCGCCGTGCGCGACCCGATCATGGATTTGCGTCGTGCGGCGATCCCGCCTGCCCTTGCCGAGGGCGCAATGCTCATGATCGCCATTGTGAGCCTCATCATGTGGTCCTTCGCGGCGCGCAAGACGACCCTGCTGCTGTTCGTCGGGCTCTGCCTCTGCGCCGCGGCGACGCAGGCGATCACGGTGCAGCGCTACGGATACACGTACACCTACGACTGGCACTATCCCGCGCGGCTAGCCGCCGCCTACGCCTCGATTGCGATGGGAGCGTGCCTCCTCGCGTTCATCGGCTTGTTCTTCGAGATCCCCCGATGGAAATGGCTGCTCGTGGCGTTCGTCACCGCCTCCGCGGTGGTGATGTACACGCCGCGCGAGATTCTGTACCAGCCACTCAGCCAGAAGAGCGGGATGATCCTCCTGTTTGCGTTCACCGGCGCACTGCTCGGCACCATTCGCGCGCTGTTTCTGAAGCGTACGGGCGCAAGCGTCGCCGCGATCGGAGCATTCATCGGCTTCGTCGCCGCGTGGCACATCCGAGGCCAGGTCATCGAAGGCGCGGGGTTCTTCCCCACGTTTCTTCCGGTGCTGCTCGGACTCGCCGCCGCAGTCGCGCTCGGGCTTCGCGTTGAACGTCAGCGCGCCTACGCGGCGCAACTCACCGCAGCCCGGCTCGAGGTCGAGCTTTTGAAGAAGAACCTGCAGCCGCATTTCCTGTTGAATACGCTCACCGCGGTGACCGAGGTGATCGAGCAGAGCCCGGGCGATGCGGTGAAATTGATCGAGGATCTGGCCTCCGAGTTTCGCACCCTGGCCCGGATGTCCGGCGAAAAGCAGGTCGCGCTCGAGCAGGAGGTGGAGCTCTGCCGGGTCCACCTGCGGGTCATGAGCGTCCGAACGGGGGTGTCCTGGCACCTTGCAACCGAGAACATCGACCCGGCCATCCCGGTGCCGCCGGCACTCTTCCTTACTCTCATCGAGAACGGGCTACTCCACCAGCAGCAGCGCGGACGCGAGGCCGAGTTCCTGCTCCGCATGACGGTGAACGGATCCGACGTGCGGTACACCTTCATCTCTCCCGGTGAGGTGAAGGCGCGCACGAAGCCCGGCGCAGGAACGGGACTGCGCTACGTTCGAGCCCGGCTCGAAGAGAGCTTCCCCGGCGCCTGGTCCTTCGTCCACGGCGCCACCGACGCCGGCTGGGTGACAACGATCGAGGTTCGCGGCGCAGCCCCCCGCCCCGGCAGTTCGGAGATCGCACCGCAGGCCTGCAGCGCCTAGGACTCCTCGACCCCGACACCCATGAGACTTCTCATTGTGGAGGACGAACCCCTCATCGCCCAGCGCGTCCACCGGATGTGCCATGAGATCCTCGGCCCGCAACTGGAGTCCTCGCGGCTTGCCTCAGGCTTCGACGAGGCGTCGGCCTGGCTGGCCGAAAACCCCGTCGACGTCCTTCTCCTCGACCTGAACCTCCAAGGCGACGACGGGATGGAACTCCTGAAACGCAGTGTCGCCGGATCGTTCCACACCATCATCGTGTCCGCCAATGTCGACCGGGCGCTCGAGGCGTTCGAGTACGGAGTTCTCGACTTCGTCCCCAAGCCTTTCGCACGCGAGCGTCTCGCCCTGGCATTCCGCCGGGCGACGGATGCCTCCGCCCGCGGAAACTACGCGGCCAAATTTCTCGCCATCCGAAAGCTCGGTCGCATCGACCTCGTTTCGATCGACGACCTGCTCTACGCCGAGGGGGCCGGCGCCTATTCCGAACTCGTGCTCGTCGACGGCCGTCGGGAGCTGCACGACAAGTCGCTCGAGAAGCTCGAGGCGCTGCTCCCTCCGGTGTTCGAACGCATCCACAAGAGCTACCTCGTGCGCATGTCGGCCGTCAAAGCGCTGCACGCACAGGAGGGCAGCCAGTACGACGTCGAGTTGAAGAATGGCCTGCGGCTTCCCGTCGGCCGCACGCGCTACAA
>JAJYAR010000359.1 GCA_021779435.1 bacterium | reverse complement strand
GCGCTTTCGCGACGCCGCCGGCGAGACCCTCGACCAGGGCATCGCCCTGTATTTCCCGGCACCGGCGTCCTTCACCGGCGAACACGTGCTCGAACTGCACGGCCACGGCGGCGTGGTCGTGCAGGACCTGCTGCTCGCGCGCCTGCTCGAACTCGGCTGCCGCGCCGCGCGCCCGGGGGAATTCAGCGAGCGCGCCTTCCTGAACGGCAAGCTCGACGTCGCGCAGGCCGAGGCGGTCGCTGACCTGATCGACGCGGCCACGGCCGCCTCGGCGCGCGCCGCGGTCCGCTCGCTGCAGGGCGCCTTCTCGGCGCGCATCGCCGAGCTGCAGGCCGCGCTCACGGAGCTGCGCATGCACGTCGAGGCCGGCATCGATTTCCCCGACGAGGAGCTCGAGCGGCTGTCCGCCGCCGCCGTGACCGAGCGCCTGACCGGTGTGCTCGCCGCCTGCGAGGCCGTGAGCCGGTCGGCGGGGCAGGGCGCGCTGCTGCGCGAGGGGTTCACGGTGGTGATCGCCGGCAAGCCCAATGCCGGCAAGTCGAGCCTGATGAACCGGCTCGCGGGCGAGGAGGTGGCCATCGTGACCGAGCTGCCCGGCACCACCCGCGATCTGCTACGCCAGTCGCTGCAGCTCGACGGCCTGCCGCTGCACCTCGTCGACACGGCCGGCCTGCGTCAGGCGGGCGACGTGGCCGAGGCCGAGGGCATCCGGCGCGCCGCCGAAGCCATGAGCCGCGCCGACCGGGTGCTGTACGTAATCGATGCGGCCGAGGCCGCGGCGTCCCCGAACCCGGCGGGCGCGCCCGACGATCTGCCGCCCGGCATCCCCCACACCCTGGTGTACAACAAGATCGATCTCACCGGCCAGTCCGCGAGCCTCGCGGCCGACGGAGCGCCGCCGCGCCTGCACGTCAGCGCCCGCACCGGCGCCGGCTTCGAGGCGCTGCGGGCGCACCTCAAGGCGGCCGCCGGCTACGGAGCGCAGGATCCCGGGGTGTTCAGCGCGCGGCGGCGGCACCTCGATGCGCTGGCGCGCGCCCGCGGGCACGTCGAGGCGGCCATGGGCCTGGGCCGGGACGCGGCCGCCCCCGAATTGCTGGCGGAGGAATTGCGCCTCGCGCAGCGCGCGCTCGGCGAGATCACCGGAGAATTCACCAGCGAGGAGCTGCTCGGGCGGATCTTCGCCGGGTTCTGCATCGGGAAATAGCGCGCTTTTCTAGGCATTTCACGCCACCTTCGTCGATTGCCCTCCGCGGGCTCACTCGTACACCACTTTCCGGGACGTCAGCGCCATACGAAGCACATTCTCCCGATGAAAATCCAAGTACCGCCGTTGGCCATCCGAGAATGCGCCGACGTTGATGCGACGCTCGTGGTCGATCCCCATGCGCTTGAGAGAGACCGGATCCGCCACCGGCGAGACGATCAACTGCCCCGAGTCCTCGAATGAGATGAATCCCTTGTCGAACAGATGATCGACGGTCGGCGTCAGTAGCAGGCCGTTCTCGCCGTCAAGCCGCTGCTCGTTGCTGCTGTCGCGCCAGGGTCGCAGGTGGCTGGCGATCAAATGCTCCATGCGCTCTACTTTGGTAATTCGGCACGCTCGCTCGACCGCGCGCACATTGTCGCGGAACTGTCCCTGGCCGCGCCGCGCCAGAACGAGGGCAGATTTCTCCGTTTCGCGAATGGCGACGTCGCTCGTGATTTCAATTTCTACCCGTCGCTCCCATTCCTCGATGTCCTGCTCCGGCGCAGGCGTGTCGCGTTCAATCTTGCTGACCTCGTGACCCACGTCGGCCACCCGTGTTGCCTCCTGGCCGATCAACGAAAAAAGCATGGACGCCAATGCCGGGCTGACGACCGTCAGGTAGACGCTCTGCAGGCCGTTGCCTTCCTGGGTCAACGGGGCGTACTTGCTCGCCAGGTCCGGTCGCAAGCGGCCAATGTGGTCCTTGGGTCGGATCGCATTCGTCAGTCGCTGCCAGCGGACGCCCACCCGCCAGCCGATCTGGCTCCAGTTCGTCCCGACATTGCCAAACTCCTCAGGCTTCGGACTTTCACGACAGTAGCCGCTGACGACGCCGAGCGCCGCGATCCGCGCATCGCAGAATGAAAACACGATGTCGCCCGGCGCGACTTCGCGCATGAACTCGTAGAAGGGATTGCGATGTCCGTTCTTGTTGCGCTTGGGCGACCACAGGTAGCCGCCTTCGATTTCCTGGCGGAACGTCTGGTTCTGGTTTACCCACCAGTAGCGCATCAATTACGGCGGATCCTTCGCCAAGTCGGCCACCATGCGCAACTCGGTGCTTGCCTGCGCCTGTGGGTAGTGGTGGGCAATTTTCGCGCGGAAATGAGCGGCGGTCTCCGCGTCGGTGCAGTAGACGTAGCAGCCTTTCATGCCGCGGGTCATCAATGTCCGATAGGTGTTCTTTATGATCGCGTCGGCCTTGCGGCGTGCCTCGTCGGGCCGTTCACGCAGCGCCTTCTTGTACCCCTTGATGGACTGGTCCTGCCGCGAGCGCATCTCCGGCCGGGTCACGATCTCTCCCCCCCGAGCGATCAGATCCGGCCCCACGATGACGCCAATGTAGTCGACCTCGAGTCCCTGGCACGTGTGGATGCATCCGATCTGCTCGACCGAGCGCTCGGCCGTGATCCAGAGGCCGCCGTCCTGGGCGAGGTTCCACTGCATCGAGAAATCATGTTCGGGAATGTCGACGTCGAACGCGCTCGGCTGCCTCTTGCTCTTCCAGTCCCAGCAATAGCCCGAGACCATGCGTGCCCGGTTGTTCGTTCGGTTCTTCTCTTCGATCAGACGCCGAACCTCGTTCGGTGAATCGAACACCCGGAAATCGAATTCATCGGCTTCCAGGACCGGATTGGCGGTGCCGCGAATTCCGAGCACCTGATCCAGCCACGCGAGGTACCCGTCGGATCCCGAGCATCGGAACTGCGACGCGAGCTTCAGGTGCGTAACCGCTGCGCCCGCCCTCTGTGCCCAGGTCTCGATCTCCGACGTCCGGCCGATGTCCTTCCAGGTTACTCGTTGATCTTCGTCGATGAAGAACACAGCGCACCGGGCCGCTCGAATGATCTCCTCGATCTGGTTGTTGCCGAGATTGGCGTAGAGGCCGGATCTCTCGTTGAGCCGATGCGCCTCGTCGACGATCAAGACATCGAAGGTATCGGCGGGCGTTTCGATGAATTCCCCGGACCCGGCGAACAGACTCGCAATCTGCGAGCGACGGTACGACCCCGAGAGGGGCTGCTCGAAGACCGCGCGCGGCGCCCGGTTCTTGGTCACGTACTTGGTCATCAGGCGCTTGGCCGTCAGCGCGGCCAGCAGATTGATGGCGACAACGGACTTGCCCGTGCCCGGGCCGCCGTCGATGATGATGACCCGCTTCGCACCCTCGGAGGCCTCGACCGCTTCGGTGACGACCGTTTCGTAGGCCACCTTCTGGTCGTCGATCAACACGAACTCGCGCTTGCCTTCCAGCATGCCGATCAGCGCGTCGATCAGTCTGAGGGAGGGGCGAATGCGGCCGTTTTCGACCTGGACGATCAGGTGGCCGCGGTCGCCGCGGCGAACATGGCGGGCGATGAAGGCGCGCAGACGCTCGCGTTCGGCCTGCCCGGACAGGAAGACCGGCGCCTTCTCGACGTAGGGCTGGTAGACGGGATCATTCAGGACCGCGCAGTCCACGAAGTTGTGGAGGTAGGCGCAGGGCT
>JAJYAR010000358.1 GCA_021779435.1 bacterium | reverse complement strand
GGCGCTGGTGCATGCGCAGGCCGGTGCGGATATCGTCGCGCCCAGCGACATGATGGACGGGCGGATCGGGGTGATCCGGTCCGTGCTCGAGGATGCCGGCTGCATCAACACCCGCATCATGGCCTACAGCGCGAAATACGCCAGCGCCTTCTACGGACCGTTTCGCGACGCCGTAGGATCGAGCGCCAACCTCGGCAAGTCCAACAAGGCCGTCTATCAGATGGATCCCGGCAACAGCGACGAAGCGCTGCGGGAGGTCGCGCTCGACCTGCAGGAGGGCGCGGACATGGTCATGGTCAAGCCCGGCATGCCCTATCTGGACATCGTCCGGCGCGTCAAGGACACGTTCGGCGTGCCGACCTTCGCCTACCAGGTGAGCGGCGAATACGCCATGCTCAAGGCCGCGGCCGCGAACGGCTGGCTCAACGAGCGCGCCGTCGTGCTGGAGTCCCTGCTCGGCTTCAAGCGGGCGGGCGCGGACGGCATCCTCACCTACTTCGCCCTGCAGGCGGCACGCTGGCTGCGGGAATCGGCATAGCCGGACCACTTTCGCCGCCGCCTTTCCTCATCCGTTTCCGCCCTCGCAAGCGACCCGGTCGGGTGGAATGACCTCGTCCCGCGCGCTCGGGGCGGGCTCCGGCGAATGCAGGCGGATGAACTGTTCGGTAGCCGCCGCCCACGAGAAGCGCTCTGCATAGGCCCGGCAGGCGCTGCGCTCGATCCGCAACGCGGCCAGCGCCGCTTTGCGGAGATCCTCGTCCAGCACCGCGACGTTGGAGCCGCCCACGACATCGAGCGGACCCTGCACCGGATACGCGGCGACCGGCGCCCCGCAGGCCAGTGCTTCGAGCATGACCAGACCAAACGTGTCGGTCCGGCTCGGGAACACGAAGGCATCGACGCTCGAGTAGAGCTGCGCCAATTCCTCCCGCGGAAGGACGCCGACGAAGCAGACGTCGGGGTAGCGGCGCTTGAGCAGGTCCAGCTCCGGTCCCACGCCGGCAACGATCCGCGTCCCCGGAAGATCCAGTTCCAGGAACGCGTCGATGTTCTTCTCCACGGATACCCGGCCGACGTACAGGAACAGCGGACCCGGCAGGCCGCGTACGCCCGGGAATGGGGCGTCCGACGGATGGAATACGTCGAGGTCGACGCCGCGCGTCCAACGCGCGACGTTGGTCATGCCCCAATCCGCCAGTTCGCGTTCGACGTGCGGGGTGGGCGTCAGGAGATGGCGGGCCGGTCCGTGGAACCAGCGGAGAAATCGGTATACCCAACGCTCCGGAATGCCATACATCGCCTTCAGATACTGCCGAACCCGTGTGCGGTACGCGGTCGTGAAAGGAATCCGATGGCGCAGGCAGACCCGGCGCGCCGCGACTCCGAGCGGACCCTCGGTGGCGATGTGCACGGCGTCCGGGGCGGCGCGCCGCAGCGCGCGCGACAGCGTTCGATAGGGCAGTACCGCAAGGCGGATTTCCGGATACCCGGGGCAGGGCACGGTCCGGAAATCGGAGGGAGCGATCACTTCCGTGATATGCCCGGCCCGCACCAGTTCCCGGTTGGTCGCTTCGATCGTTCGCACCACGCCGTTGACCTGGGGGTGCCAGGCGTCGGTCACCGTCACGAACTTCATGGGTTGGTTGCCTCCATCAGGGCCACGGATACCGCCTCGTCGCCCGATTCGTCGTCACGGCTCCAATGCGGAGAGGGAGGATTGGGCACCAGGATCTCCTTCCACTCCACGATCTCGAGGCGCCCATCCAGCGTCTCGACGAGCGCGGTCAGGCTCTCGACCCAGTCGCCGTCGTTGACGTAGAGCGCACCATCGACCTCACGGATCTGGGCATGGTGGATGTGGCCGCAGACCACGCCGTCGTATCCCCGCTTGCGCGCTTCGCGAATCAGGACATGCTCGAAGTCGCTGATGAAGCTCACCGCATTCTTGACCTTGTATTTCAGGAATTGCGACAGGGACCAGTAGCCGAACCCCAGGCGTGCCCGCAGGTTGTTGAAGTGGCGGTTGAGCCACAGCAGCCAATCGTAAAGGGCGTCGCCGACGTGGGCCAGCCATTTGGCGTGGCGAATCACGCCGTCGGCGACGTCGCCGTGCGTCACCCAGAGCGTCCGGCCGTCGAGAAGCCGGTGTTCCGCCTCGGCGCAGATCGAGACCTCGCCGAACTTCAAGCCGCAGAACTGGCGCGCGATCTCGTCGTGGTTGCCGGGGATGTAGACGACGGAAGTGCCCTTGCGGGCCTTGCGCAGGATCTTCTGCACGACGTCGTTATGGGCCTGCGGCCAATGGAAGCGCGACCGCAGCGCCCAGCCGTCGATGATGTCCCCGACCAGATAGATCAGGTCCGACTCGTTGTGGCGCAGGAAATCGAGCAGATGCTCGGCTTTGCACCCGGGTGTCCCGAGGTGGATGTCCGACAGGAAAATTGCGCGATAGCGGCGTTGGCTGCCGCCGGATCGCTGCTCGTCGATTGGGAAATGGCCGCTGCGCCCTTGCATCGGGCGGGACTATATGGCGGTGCGATTACAAACCCGTGACGCCGATGCCCCGGCGTCCTGCCCGCGGGCCAGCGCGCACCGCGACCGGCGGCCTGGCGGGCTGTTGGGAAGGCGGGCGGAGTGTGTCCGCGCTCCCCCGGGGCCGCACCACCCGCCGCCGCGTCGCGGGAGCGGGTGGGTGACCTTACTGCTGCGGAGTGCCTTCCGCAGACTCGACCGGCGCGGGCCGGTCGACCAGTTCGACGTACGCCATCGGCGCGTTGTCGCCGTTGCGGAACCCGAACTTGAGAATGCGGAGATAACCGCCCGGCCGGGTCTTGTACCGGGGGCCGAGCTCGCCGAACAGCTTGACGACCATTTCGCGGTCGCGCAGGCGGTCGAACGCCAGGCGGCGATTGGCCACCGTCGGGTCCTTCGCAAGCGTGATCAGCGGTTCCACGACGCGACGCAATTCCTTGGCCTTGGGAAGCGTCGTCTTGATGGCCTCGTGACGCAACAGCGAGTTGGACATGTTGCGCAGCATTGCCAAGCGGTGGCTGCTGGTGCGATTGAGTTTTCGCAGTCCGTGTCCGTGGCGCATGGGATTTCCTTCTCTTTTCTGTCAGTTGTTTACTTCTCGAGCCCGACCGGCGGCCAGTTCTCCAGCTTCATGCCGAGGGTGAGGCCACGCGTCGCGAGCACTTCCTTGATCTCGTTGAGCGACTTGCGGCCCAGGTTCGGGGTCTTGAGCAGCTCGTTCTCGGTACGTTGGATCAGGTCGCCGATGTAATAGATGTTTTCCGCCTTGAGGCAGTTCGCCGAGCGAACGGTCAGCTCCAGGTCGTCGACCGGCCGCAGCAGCATCGGGTCGACGTCGACCTTCGCACGCTGCGCGTGCGCCGGTTCGCCGACGCCTTCCAGCGCCGCGAAGACCGAAAGCTGCTCAACCAGAATGCGCGCGGATTGCCGAACCGTTTCCTCGGGCGCGATCGCGCCGTTGGTTTCGATCGTCATCACGAGCTTGTCCAGGTCGGTCCGCTGCTCGACCCGCGCGCTCTCGACGGTGTAGCTCACGCGGCGAACCGGCGAGAACGACGCGTCCAGAACGATCCGGCCGATGGTCGCGGAATGATCGTCGCGGAATGCCCGGACGTTCCCGGGAATATAGCCGCGGCCCTTTTCCACCTTGACCTGCATGGCAAGCTTGCCGGCCGCCGAGAGGTGCGCGATCACGTGGTCGGGGTTG
>JAJYAR010000018.1 GCA_021779435.1 bacterium | reverse complement strand
CGGTCGAAGAAGTGGCGGCCGCGCTCAACGCCGTGTGGCCCGGCCTTGGGGCGGTCACCTTGGCAATGACGGGAGCACTCCTGTGCTTCCTGCTGGCTCGTTTTTTGTACCGGCGTTGCGTCTTTATTCGCCTCTGAGGAAACCAGTATCGGCGGCCAATGGACCTTCGCAAAATGCCCTTTCGGAAGTCTGCCTTAACGAGCGAAATAAAGATGCCGATTTTGCTATTAAAACGGGTGGTTTGGGCCGATAATAGGCATGTCAGCAAGAGCTGACAGTCAGTTGTCAGTAAAGAGTTCGTTCAATAACGTAACATTAGTGACAGATGACAGTATCCGCTCCGCCGGATATCCGACGAAGATAACCACCATAACCGTGGTCGCGGGTTTGACCCGCATTCGAAGCCATCGCCGCCGTGATTACACAGGCGGCGATGAGCGTTTTCCAAGGGGGGCTCCCTGGTTGGTCCGAAAAAGAGGAGCAAAAGAGTGGCGAAATTCCGCCGGTCGGGCATCGTTCCGGCATGAAGACCTTACCCCGCTTCTTGGTCGGTGTCCTGTTGCTGTTTTCACTCGTCGCGGCCCCGGTTTACGCGGGCTCCGCCAAGGCCTCGAACGAGGCCTCGCAGGCCACCCCCGGCTCGCACCTCGCCTCCCTGGTCACCCAGGTCACGGGCATCGCGATCTCGCCGCTGCTTGGCGTGAGCGCCGTCGGCGCCTACCAGTACTTCAAGGCCCATACGCCCGAGCAGAAGGCCCAGCTGCCGTGGTTCGCCAAACCGATGTACTGGGCTCTCGGTCTGCTCATCGCGGGTGCTTGCGGGCTCAAGGACTCCCTCGGCGTTGTCATCCCGCCTGGTCTCAAGAAACCGTTCGACATGCTCGAACTCGCTGAGAACAAGCTGAGCGGTCTGGTGGCGACCGGGGCCGTCGTGCCGGTGCTGGTGAACATGGCGTCCAAGTCCCTCGCGGCGCCCGCCACCGCAGAGAACCCCGTGCACTTGGTCGCGACGGGGCTGGCCATGGTCCAGTTTGGCGCGATCCACGCCTCGTGGCTGCTGACGATCCTCATGGTGCCGCTCTCCATGGCGGTGTTCCTGATCGTCTGGATCGTCTCACACGCCATCAACGTGCTGATCCTCCTGAGTCCCTGGGGCGCGGTCGACGCCGCGCTCAAGGCGTTCCGCACGGCCATCCTCGGACTCGTGACTGCGACGGCCTTCATCGATCCCGTCGTCGGCGCCACGATCTCCGTGGCTATCATCATAGTCGCCTATTTCTGTGCAGGCTGGGCGTTTCGCCTGGCCGTGTTCGGCTCGGTTTTTTTATGGGACTTCGCCACGTTCCGCCGCCACCGCTTCGAGCCTGCCGGTTCCGGCGACTGGGTGTTTCTGGGGCGTTCGCTCAAGGAGGCACCGATCCGCACCTATGGTCGGCTCGCAAAGGGCGACGACGGCAAGCTGCGCTTGTCCTACCGGCCGTATCTGGTGATGCCCGAACGCGTGGCCGAGCTGCCCTCCGAGGGGATTGCCGTGGGCTGCGGGCTGTTCTGGCCTACGGTTGAACACCGCGATCCGTCGTCAGGGAAGTCCCGCACCCTGCTTACGCTTCCGCCACGCTACAAGGGCCATGAGGAAGCCTTTGCCCGCGCCTATGCCTCCGGTGCGCAGTGTGATGTTGGGCTGCGGCGCGGCTGGGCGTTGCTCAGGGAATTGTTTGGCGGTCGTGGGGCAGGACGGCCGGCAGTCGCGTCCTAGGCCTTCAACACCCACGCGGCCACCACCGCCACAACGAGCGAAACGGCTAGGATCGAACGCGCGATCCTGCGCCGACGCGCCTCGTCCGGGATCCACACGGCCTCGCGCTTGGAGAGCCAGCGCACCAGGAAGATCGGGATCAGAAGGACGTACAGCCAGTGGACCCCGACGTCCGCAAGCACTCGGTGGATGACGCCCATCAGGGAGAACCCGAGCACCAGCGATGCAAAGAGCACCGCAAAAGTCACGCTGTGACCCTTCAGGCCGCGCCAGAACCAGACCATGGGAACGAGGCTCACGGCGGCCATCGTGACGATACCCGTCGGCGCGTCAAACGGACGTTGCGCCTACGCCCGTGGGTCACTGTTTCGGAACCTTGGCCTGCTGCCGCTTGCGGTATTCGCCCGGCGAGATGCCGGTCGCGCGCTTGAAGAGGACGCACATGTACTCGACATGCTCGAACCCGGTGAGCTCGGCGATCTTCTTGAGCGGGTAGTCCGTCTCGTAGAGCAGCTGTTTGATCTTTGTCACCCGCATCTTGCGGATCACCGCATGGGGCGACATGCCGAGGTGTTCGCGGAACTTCTTCTCAAGCAGGCTTCGTGAGGCCGAGGCGTGCTGAAGCACCTGTTCGACTGTCACGCCTGAGCAGGCCCGCTCGCGGATGAACGCCAATGCCGACGCGATGCACCGATCCCGAATGGCAAACAGATCGGTCGATTGGCGTGTCACGACTTCCAGCGGATCGATCCGCACATCGAACGAGTCGGGCTTCACGCCCATCATGAGCTGGTCGAGCGTCTCGGCCGCGAGGTATCCGCTTCGGAAATGGTTCATCGCCACGCTCGACAGGTAAGGATAAACCATTTCGCAGCGCGTGATGTCGTTGTTCGCCCCAAGGACCGCCACCTCCTCCGGCACCAGCAGACCGGCCTGATGGGCGGCGCTGATGATGTTCTGCGCGTGAAGATCGTTGCACGCCATGACGCCGACCGGTTTGGGAAGGCTGCGGAGCCATTGAACCAGTCCTGAGACCCGGGTTTCGTCCCAGCTCGGATGCGTGTTCCCGTTGTCTTGGAGTTCGTGGACGAAGACCGTGTGCCCTGCGAGCTTGGCTGCCTCGGAGAAGCCGTCCCTGCGTTCGGAGGCCCAGAGGTCGGATGCCTGACTGCAGAAAGCGAGGCTGGTGAACCCGCGTTCGATGAGGTGTTCGGCGCCCTGGTGTCCGACGGCGATATTGTCGGGTCTGATCTTCGGGACTCCCGGAATCGGCGGGCCGTCGTTGAGGTCGACCAGGGGAAGGCCGTGCTCCGCGCACCGCTGGGCGAGCGAAGGGGAGGTGTGCCGAGAGATGACCCCGTTCCAATGCCTTCCGGCCACCCAGGTGGGGTCGGCTTCGGATTTTTGGTAATCGTCGAGGAAGAAAGACCAGGGTCCATGGGAGCGCTCATAGGCGACAATCCCCTTGAGGACGGCGCGGCTTTCCTCGAAGCGCGTGTCGAACACGATCAGGATGCTGGGCCGGGTGCGGTGAATCAGGCGCGTGCCGGGAGGGGACGACTGGACCGACGCCGTGCCGACGGGCGGAGGGATCGCAGGCTCTCGCTGTGGGGTGGCCGAGTCCACGGTCGGCATCAGGTCCGGCGGAAGATGGCGACGGAGGGCTGGCGGGCCCCGCGTCCGAGGCGTTTGGCACAGGTCCAGCCGTCGGGGGCGAGGCTGCATTCTCCGGGCATTTCGAACATGACCAGCGGATCGGACGAGACTGCCAGCAGGCGGCCGAGCATGACGAACAGCGGTCCGGCGAGTGCCTCGATCTGCGCGTAGGGCGGATCGATGAACACGAGATCGGGAGCCGTTCCGCAGACGGACTCGGCGGACAGCGCGTCGACCACCGAGATCCTGGCAAGGTCGGCAGGATCGTGCGCCAGACAGTGGGCGACCGCCTCGAGATTGCGGCGCAGGCAGGCGGCCGCCTTCGCGCTGCGCTCGACAAAGACACCGCCTGCGGCACCGCGGCTAAGCGCCTCCAGTCCGTAAGCGCCGCTACCCGCGAACAGATCGAGGAAACGCGCGCGTGAGACACGCGCACCGAGGCTCGAGAACAGCGACTGGCGCATCCCGTCTGTGGCGGGGCGCACGGCCTCGCCGGGGGGGGCTTTCAGAGGAATTCCCCTGGCCATTCCGCCACTGATTCGCATGGGGCGAGAGAATGCCCCGTCGTCCGGGACGCAACGGCAAAGGCGATGCCGGTTTGACCCGGAACACGGCGCGGAGACGCTGGGGGGCATGGGAAATGAAGCGACGAACCAGTCCCCGGGGCCGAATGCCGCAGCCTTTCCGGTTTCCGACCACTGCGACGGCCGTCGATTCTTCAACCCGTCAGGGCACGTCAATCGCACCCTCCGCGAGATTCTTCGTTGGAAAACAGGAGCGCGTCCCGCTGCCTGGCCCGCTCGGGTCGGCGTCGAATCGCGCCCGCCCCCCGCCGTTCCCCAGGGCGACGCGTTGCTGGCCACCTGGGTCGGACATGCGACTTTCCTGATCCAATCCAGGCCGGCGGCGATCCTCACCGATCCGGTCTGGAGCGAGCGGGTCGGGCCTGCGGGCCTGCTTGGTCCCAGGCGGGTGCACGCGCCGGGAATTCCCTATGAAGCACTTCCCCGGATACACGTCGTGCTTCTAAGTCACGATCACTACGACCACTGCGACCTGCGGACCCTCGGACGGCTTGCACGCGAGTTTCAGCCGGTGGTGGTGACTCCGCTGGGGAACGGCGGACTTTGTCGAAGGGCCGGATTGCAGCGGGTGATCGAACTGGATTGGTGGCAGCACTGTGAGGCGGTACCTGGGGTGGAGGTGACGCTCACCCCCGCGCGCCACTGGAGCAAGCGTCTGACGGGGCCGAGGAACGGGCGGCTTTGGGGCGGGTTTTCCATCGCAACCGTGGGCAGGCGTGCGCATTTCACCGGCGACACTGGCTACGACGCCGGAGTGTTCACCGACATCCGCAGCAGGCTCGGGGCGCCGGACCTCGCGCTGATTCCGATCGGCGCCTATGAGCCGCGCTGGTTCATGGCCCCGCAGCATTGCGATCCCGAAGAGGCCGTGCGGATCCATCGCGACCTCGGAGCATCTGTGAGTCTCGCGATGCACTGGGGTTGCTGGCAGCTCACCGACGAGCCCCGGGACGCGCCGCTGCAGGCGCTCGCGTGGGCCAGGGCGGCCGCAGGACTGCCCGAGCAGGCGTTCCAGACGCCGCAGCCGGGCGACACTGTCTGCATCTAAGAGTCGCGAATCCGGAAGGAAAAGGTAGAAATAGTTATCGAAGATAACTAATTGACACCTGCATTTTGCGCGCCATTTATGGGTAAAGTTTATTTAACAACGTTACCCAAATGAACCCCAAAAAACTGCACAGCACCCGCGGATTCACGATGGCCGAGCTGCTGATCGTGATCGTTTGTATCGGGCTTCTGGCTACCATTGCCGTGCCCACGGTGAACCGGGTCCGCGACGCCCTCACCGACCACGCGAAAGTGAGGAATGCCGACAAGCTCAACGAGTACATGAGCGCACTTTACAACGGAGGCGTCGACACGAGCACGTATGGCTCGGGCTCGGCGGCCATCTCCGCGCTGGCATCCGGAGTGACCATCCCCGCCACGATCGAAAACGGGGCGACGATGGAGGTCCGGCTGGAAAAAAACGTCAACGCGGCCGCCTATGAATTTCAAGCCGGCACCACGAATACTGCCCCGCGCTTCACGGCGAAACTCGGCGAGCGCAATGTCCGGCCCTGATTCCAGGTCGAAAGGCTTCAGCTTGGCCGAGACGATCATCGTCGTCGTGGTGATCGGCCTACTGGGCACTGTGCTGACCGGCGGCTTTGGTCGCCTGCTTCCGACGGCCCGCCAGGAGGCGGCGGTAGGGAAGGCGAGGATCCTGAATGCAGCCCGTTGCGCCTACACGCTCGTCGATCCCGACGCGGCGGCGCGATGGGAGGAATCGGTCGACGATACCTCCCGTTTTCGTCTTTTGGTCGAGGCGCAGGTGATCGACGGTCAGGCCTCCGACTACCTCAGCGTGCAGGGAGGATTCATCCTTCGGCTGGATGGCTCAGTCCGTGAGGCGACCCAGGTCTACCGGGATGGCATTCCGGTGGTGTACACATCGGGGGGCTGATCGTGCCTTTGATCGGAGAGACTGTTGCCTGGGAGCGCGCAGGTCTGCGGTCGCAGACTGCGTGCCGCAGCGGCATGGTGCTTGGCGAACTGTTGATTGTGCTGGTGGCGACCGGCGTGGTGGCAGGCCTGTCACTGGCGACCTGGCTTGTGTTCGTGAGATCGGCCGTGCCGGCGAGAATCACCGTGGGCGGCCGGTCGGTGCCGGTGGCGCCGACCTATGCGGTCTTTCCTTCCGCGGTGCGTCTCCATGCCGTATTTCAACATCATCTGGCCGCGTCGCGATGCGTGTACGTGTTCGGTGGCGATCATCTCGGGCTGGAGTCGGAGGCCCCCGTGCGCCTCGGCCGCCCGCTGGCGGCGGATCATCTGCCGGGGGTGACGCTCTCGGCCGGACTGCCGGAGGATTCGGGCAGCTTTTATGCAGCCTATGCCGATCAGCTCGGCCCGGAAAAAGCCAGCGCGGCGCCTGGTGAGTTCACCGTGCTCGTGTTCGGCCCGAGGTCGGGAATGCTGGCGCCGCTTTGCCTCGTCCAGGTCGAGCAGGTCGAGGCGAGTGTGAAGGATGGCTACGGAGGATTCGCGCGCTACACGGTGCACACGGTCAGGCTTTGGGATGCCGACGGAACGGCGGAGTGTTACGCCTTTGCCGAACCGGCAGCACGTCGATCCGCGTTCGTGGGGGCGATGCACACCTGGTACCGCTACAGCCCGGCCGGTGGAGCCTCTGAGGAGGGACCTGCGGTCGCGCTTTTCCCGGATCCGTGGCTGTGGGCCGGCAGTCGGGCCGAGCCCGGCGAAACGGGGGCGTTTTCCCGATTTGGATACTTGCTGTGCCTCAACCCATGAATAGCTCCATCCCAGGCTCGTCCTTCGCGGGCGTCCGCGACCCTCGCGGGCCGCGGGGGTTTGTCGCGGTTCTGATGATGTTGACGCTGTGTTGGATTGCCGCGATCGCGGGCCTTCGTGCGCTGATCGTTGCGAACTCCGCGATCGTGTCGCGGGCCTACGACTCGGCGAGGCAGGACGAGGTCCTCGCCCACCGTCTCGAAAGGGTGGTGGCGGAGACCGTTTTGGGGCGGGTGGAAAGCGAACGGGTGCCGCCCGAGGGGGCTCCGATGGACGGGGCACGAGCCGAATTGGCGAAGCTCGATTCGGGCGGCGTGACGATCGAGCCTGTTGAAGCCCCCGTCTCGCTTCCTTCGTTTTCTTCTTATCCTGGCGTGACAGCGCGAACGCACCCGCTGGGATCACCGGGGCCGAGCCTGCTGGCCGTGGCCGGCCCCCAGCTGCGGGCGATGATGGGAGGGCGGGTGGCGGAGTACCCGCCTGACATTTGGGTGTTTTCGGCGAGTCGGAAGGTGCTCGGGGTGGCTCGCCGCGCGACCGTGCGGGTGGAATCGAGGATACTGGAGGTGCCGCTCAGTCGGTATCCGATCCTTGCTTACGAACTTCCATCCGAGACGGGAGTCCCCGCCTCACAGCTTTCCTCGAAACCCTTATTGAGCGCGCTGCCTCCGGGATTGGCCGCAGGTCGCGACGTCTTCCAGGTGACCTCGCTTTTTTCCGCGGGTACCCGGCCTTATCATTACCGGCGGCGGGCGAGTGTGGCTGTCCTCTGCCAGTACCTGTGCTCGCAGGCCTTCGTCAACCGGGTGGCGCTCGTGGCAGGGCCGTCGCTTCGGCACGATCTGGGTGTTTCCGAGGCCGAAACCGCACGATTAGCGGGCCTCGTGCGCACAGGGGATGGCGCAACCATGGACTTGGGTCTTGCCGGCCAGGGAAGCTGGAACGGCAGGCAGGCACAGGGAAGTTGGGTCGTGATTTCTTCGAGTGAACCGAACCGGGCTCTCACCCTCTCGGACAGCCTGGGCGATGCGACGGCGACACCCCTGCACCTTGTCATCATCGGAGAGCCCGGGGCGGGGCTTTCGATCGTACTCGGGAGTGTGCAAAGGCCGACGTTGTTGTTCGCGTTTAATGCGACCCTGCGCCCGGAGAACGGCGCGGTTTGGAACGGGGCGCTCTTTCTCGATCCGGGCTGTCGCATTGCGGCGGAGGGAGCGGTGCCGCTTCATCTGGCCCACCTCGCCTACGCGGCTTCGGGGGAGGCGCTTGCGGCTGGTACCGTGCTGGCGGACCTGCCAATGCCGCAAGCACTGGAGGAGACCATGCCTGCGGTGAGATACGTGTGCACGAACACGCCCGAGCCATGAAACGAGCACACCCATGTTTCACGCGATCCCGCGGGGCGATGCCGACAGGCGCCCGTGCCTACACGCTGGCCGAGGTTCTCGTGGTGATCGTCGTCCTTGCGGTGGTCCTGGGTCCGCTGCTGGCTGCGACGGGCGCCCTTTCGAAACTTCAACACCGCACTGGCGAACGTTCGCGCAAGGATACCTGGCGCTCGATGCAGGATCAGGCGCTCGCTGCGGGGCTCGATCCAAGCCGGGCTGCCGGGCTGCAGAGTTCGGGCAATGCGGCTATCCCGCCTGCGAGCGCGGCGGTTGTGGAGCGCCAGGCCGGAGCGGAAACGCTGGGTGCGGTGCGGTTGAGCGCGCTGAAGGCTCCTCCCGGATCCGAGCCGGGGCGCATCGGAGGGGCCGGCTGGGAGCTGGCAGCGGGTGGGGCGCTGCCCCCGGCGACACCATCGGCTTTGCCGGAGCTTCCCGTGGTCCTGGACCCTCCCGTGGTGGAGCCGGCCAATGGGGTGCACGTCGCGGCCTCCACGCTTTTCCCGTCCTCGGCTGGCGGCGTGGCGACTTTCCCTGTGAGCGCCGTTTCCGCCCAGGGCATGCGGGTCCGCATCGTCGGGGGGGCCGACGGCAGGACGTCGACAGGCGAGGGGCGGGCGGTTGTCGACGCAACCGCGATCGAGCTCGCACAGGGATTTCGCGGGAGCGCCTGGGCCGAATATCCGGGAAATGGAGAAGCCGGGCAGGCCGCCGAGACGCTTCCGGACGGACGTATCCGATGGACGGTGACAGAGCCTGGAGGACGTGCGCGGGTCTATGAACCCAGCGACGTCGTGGTTTTTGGGATGGGGATCGACCTTGGGGCGCCGGTGCTGGTTTGGGGTGGCGTGGAGATTCCCTCGGGAGAGGTGGTGGCGGTCGACATGCCCGCCTATCTCGCGGTGCGCTTGGGCTCGGCGGACGCCAGGGTCGCGTGGCCGCGGACAGTGACCGGTCTGTTTGGTTCCGGTGCGGGAGTCGTGTTGCCGGGGATCGCCTGTTCGCTGGGCGGCGTCGGCGGTGCAAGTGATCTGGCTGCCTTCTTTCAACCTGCCCAGGCAGCGCTTTGGGGTGATCAGACCCGGGTCACGGCCGAACCGCTGGCGGGCGGCGGCTGTGTGGCAGCGGGCGGATCGTGGGTGTTGAGCCGGACGAGGCTCAAGATGGAGCCTCCGGAGCTTGTCTCTGGTCCCGAATTTCTTTCGGACGCCTATGTTGCGGGGAACTTTGAATTTGCCGTGCCCGAGCGGCCGGAGCTGGGACGGGTGGGGCGCGTCTCAGCCCGGGATGGCGCGCTGATGAGCTCGGGACCGGTGTTGAGCCTCTCTCTGTCGCCATGAGCACGACCTTTCCGCTTTTCGAATTTCTCGAGGAGGTCACCCGGCAGCCCGGCACGACCGATGTCACGCTGGTATCGGACGGCCGTGTGGCGGTGCGCCGCAACACGCGCCTTGCGGTGAGCCGGCTAGAGCCTTTGGCGCGGCTTTGGCACGCCACCATTGCCGAGCATTTTACGGCGCATCAGGGAGGGAGTGGCGCGGGGGCGTCGATCGTCCTGCAGGCGTCCGGGCGGCGTTACCGGGCAACGCTCGCTGCGCATGCGGGGGGCGCCTCGCTGTCGCTGCGGCCGCTTGCAGCGCGTGTCTCAAGCGCGGAGGAGCTGCGGCTGCCGGAGGGGCTCAAGGAGTATTTCCTTGGACTGCGGGGCGGACTGGTGCTCGTGGGCGGGCCAACCGGCTCGGGGAAGTCCACGACGGTGGCGTCGCTTCTCGACAGCCGGCGCGAAGCGGGCGGCGGCAAGATTGTCACAATCGAAGATCCCGTGGAGATCGTGCATTCCGACGACGAACATACGCTGTTCATTCAGCGAGAACTCGGTACGAGCGTTGCCGGATACGCCGAAGGTCTGGAACTGGCGCTTCAGATGAACCCCGATGTGATCGCGGTGCAGGAGGTTCGTGAGAGTGCCGCCGCGGAGACGGCCCTGTCGGCCGCGCTCTCGGGGCATCTGGTGATTGCGTCGATGCATGCGTTCACCGCTCCGACCGTGCCCCAGCGTTACCTCGCCGTGATCAACCCCGGAATGGAGGACCTTGGCGCGAGGGAGTCGCTCGCCGCCTGTCTTGAGGCGATCGTGCTTCAGAGGTTGCTGCCGGGATTTGACGGCCTGGTTCCTGTGTTCGAGGTGATGCTGTTTCGACATCGCGGCGAGCGCCTGCCTGCGATGGAGCGGTTGGTGCGGCAGGGAAACTGGGTGGGCCTTCGGCAGGAACTGGCGGAGGGCAGGCGCAACGGAATGATTCAATGGGAGGACAGTCACCGCGAGCGTGTTGCGAGCGGGCTGCTTCCGGCGGTGCCATGAAGCGGTTTCGCGATGCAGTGCGGGGGGTGGCTGGCCCCCTTGCGGAATTGCTCAGTGGCGCCGCCTACCGGCCGCGCGCCGCCGATGCGACCGTTCCGTTGGCGGAGCGATTGGCGGGATGCGCCGTGCTGGTGTTGGCGGTGGCGCGTGATCGCGCGGCGACTCTGCGTGTACGTTTCGAAGACGGGCAGGCGCGCAAACTAGGCGAGAGCCGGCAATTTGCGCTGCGCGAGAAAGGCGACCTCGCGCGTGCACTCGCCGCGGAGGCGGACGCCGCGGGCGCCGAGTGGGTGGTGGTGGTGATGACGCTCGGTTGGCAGGCGCAGATCGCATCGCGAACCGCACGACAGCCTGGAGAGGATGCTTTCGAGCGATTCCGCCTGCTCAGGGACGAGCCCGAATTCCTAGTGTCGCAGGCAAAGCCCGACCACGTCTACGCCGCCGTGGATCATCCAGTGCTCGACCGCTCCGTGGTCTTCTCCTGTCGGCGCAAAGAGGTGGACGAGGTGCTGGCCGAGGTGCGCGAGGCCGGGCTGGGCGTGGCTGCAGTGAGGCTCGGCGTCGCTTCGCAACTCGAACACTGGATGGCCGGACATCGGGAGCACTCGCTCGAAAGCGATCTGCTTATAACCGATGGGATGAGTGTGCTTCTCGTGAACGCTTATGACGGAGACCTGCTCACCGTCGGGCGACAGGGCAGAGAGGGGAATCCAGTCCCCCGGCAAGCCTCGTCGAGGCCGGCCGAAGTGCCGCGGGACATGGCGCGATTTTTGAAGGACAACGGAGACAGGCCGGTGCGGTACCTGGGCCCCGGAGAGCTCCTTGAGACACTGGGTGCAGCACAGCCCTGCCCGTTGGAGGCCGAGACCGGTGATGCCATGGCCACGGATGCAGTGATGGCGGCGCTTTCGGGCCTTGTGGCCCACGATTTGAATCCCGGACTAAAAGCGGAACGACGTGCCTTGCCGCATGCATGGCGGAGGTGGATCTGGACGGGGCTGGCGGCGGAGGTCGCGCTCGCCGTGGCCCTCGTCGCGGGCAGTTGTGCGGCAGTTGGCGCCAGGTTCGATGCGGATGCGGCGCGTCGCGCGCTCCGCGAGAGCGAAGGACAGATGGCGGCGCTCAGGCTCGAAAGCGAGGGAATGCGAACCCAGTTGGGTCAGGCCGAAGAGATGCGGTCCTGGATCGGGACCAATTATCACGCCCAACGACTCATGACCCGAATCCTGGAAAACCTGCCGCCGGGCGTTGCGCTGGAATCAGTGTCGGCGCGCCTCGATGAAAGCAGCCCCCAGATGTCGCTGGAATTTGTGCTCCTGGGTGGAGACGACGCGCAGATTGCGACGACCCGTGCGCTGGAGAGGGCAGTCCTCGGACTGGATTTCCAGATTGGGGAGCGGGCTGCGCCGATCCAGGGCGGCCGGGGCAGGAGCTATCGTTGGAGACTGATCATGCCTGTGATGACGGGTGGGGGAGGAAAGGCGTGAACCACTTCAAACTCACGCTGGCCGTGCTCGGTCTCTTGCTCGTGGTGCTGACTGCGGGTGGCCTAGCGATGCTGGGATGGCGGCAACGGGAGCGAGCGCGAGGGGTCGCGCTTGAGGAGCGCCGGGCGGCGTCCGTGGAGCGCCTTTCCGCGGAGAAATCACGAGTCGCCCGGCAGCGGGCTGCGCATCCTCCGATTGTGCGCTTTCTGAATGCCTGGCAGCCGCACCTGGTCGGTCCGGGTCCGGTCCGGTCCCCGGGTGCGGGCATGCGCACGATCCTCGAAGAGCTTGCCCAGCGGAAATTGGGATTGATCACGGACCAGGTGACGACGCCCGAGCCGGTGTCGCTGCTTGTGGCCGGACGCCCGGTGCTTGTTCAGCGCGTGAATCTGAGGGCCAGCGGCGAAAATCTCAACGCCCTGTTGACCTGGCTCGGAGAGGCGGAAGCCCTGTATCCCTATGCCCGCGTCGAGTTCTGTGAAATCGCAGCGGGCACCGGAAAGGGCGTTTCCGTGCGCCTGGCGCTTGCGCAGCCGCTGCCCAAGACGAACGAGGAAAGGGCCACGCGATGAAAATTAGTCCCCGAGCCCATTCACACCGGTCTCCGGCTTTTGCACGCCGTGTGTTTGTCATGGCGCTGCTCGCGTTGACGCTGGGCCGCGCGCTGGCGGCGGCGGATTCGGTCGACTGGGACGCGCTGACGCCCGACGCGTTGAAAAAGCCCGACCCCGTCGAACTTCCACGAAATCCGTTGCAGCCGTCGGGAACTGGAGCTGAGGCGCAGAATCCTGTGAACCGACCGGCCCCTGCTTCGCTCAAGGGCCTGGTTGAATTTGCGCGCTCCAGGATTCAGGGAGTCGTGCGCGATCCCGCCGGGGAAGATTTTCTCGTTTGGGAAAACCGCGTGTACGTCCCGGGACAGGCGTTGCGGCCGCCGGAGGGCGCGCCATGGGCCTCTCATCTCATCCAGCTCAAAGCCGTGAGGGCAAACGCCGTCGTGCTGGTGGCGCGTGCCCCAACCGACGAGGCGAGTGCGCCGGTAGAGGTGTTCATTCCGCTCCCGTCCTTCTTTTGCACCCGATGAAACACGCATCGTCCAGTCCCCAGCCGCCGCTGCTGGGCCCCGCGCCTCGTGTGCCTCTGTCGGAAGTCCTTCCGAGCGGAACCAGCGCGGGTCGATCGTCGGCGATGGGGCTTGTCTACCCCGTCCGCCTTGCGACTGAATCGGTGAATACGGACGCGCTCGCTTGGTACCTCCGGTGGGCCGACTGGCTGGGCTGGAAGATCACTGGCGAGAGCGAGCCCTGGGTTCCTGTGGGGCATGTGGGCCCTGCGCTGGTCCTCGGACATTGCCGGCCCGCACAAGCGAAGCCGCCCCTGCCGCTGCCGTGTTTTCAACCGGTGTTGCTGTCCGAGGAGGAGTACGGGAGCCAGCGCTCCCGATGCGCGCCTCTGCTGGCGGCGGCGCCGCGTCCGCGCTGGGATGATGGGCTGCTGGTGCCGCCCCGGACGATGCTTCCGGAGCGCTTCATTCTGCCCGGGAGCCGGATTGCGGCGGCGCAGTTCATGATCGAATATTTTCCTCATGAGCGCGACGACTGGGTGAGGTTGCGGGAGTGGCTTGGCTCCGCCCGGGAGGCAACGACCGCGCTGCCTGCCCCGTACGAGGGCGCGGCCTGGCTGCTCATGCGCCGGGGCCCGGTAGCCGATCCGACGGGACTTGCACAGAGGCAGCCCGAGGAATTGCGCCTGCCGCGGCTCGACGAGGTGGCGGCGCCCTTCACAATCCTGTCCGAGCGGGGACGGACGCTCTGGATCGGCTGCGATTCGCTGCCCCAGCCCTGTCTCGAGGATCAGTTGCTCGATGCCGTCGGCGACGGGTGGCAGCTTCGTTTTGTGCTGACTCCGGGCGCGGGCTTCAGCGATGGGGCGGCGGACGGAATGCCGGGAGAGGCGGTTCGTGCCGCCCTGCCCCAGCGCGTCCGACTGAGCATCGACCCGCAGCCGCAAGGGACGTCTGGTTCCGCCTTGGCCGCGGGGGTGATCCGGCTGACGGAGCGCGAAATCGCCGACCTCGAGCGATACGACCCCCGGCGAAACGACCGGGATCCGGTGAAGGTCTTTCTGCGCGAACTGTCGGCGGCGATTCGCTGCGGCGCGAGCGACCTGCACCTCGAGCCCGGGCTCGAGCGGGCGCGGGTGAGGGCGCGTGTCGACGGGCTCATGGAGGAATGGCTGGAGATGAACGGCGAGTTCGGACAGGCGCTGGTGGGCGCCGCCAAGGAGCTGATGGGCCTCCCCGCCGAACGCTTCATCCCGCAGGACGGCGGCTGCACCGTGCGCCACGGAAACGACATCGTGAGCATAAGGGTATCTTGTTACCCGATACGCCGGCGGCGCCAGAAACTGGCGATCCGGTTCCTTCCCCGACGAGGCTGCGTCCCCGCGCTTGGTGAGATCATGCCCGAGCGCGAGGCGCGGCTGCTCCATCACGCGGCCACGCGCCCGTTCGGCCTCATTCTGGTCTGCGGTCCGACCGGCTCCGGAAAGACGACGACCGTGTTCTCCACGCTGGCCGCCATCAACACGCCGGAGAAGAACATCACGACCATGGAGGATCCGGTCGAGTACGAGCTGGAGGGGGTTAACCAGGCCGAGCTCGATCCTCACAGGGGTGTGGGCTGGGAGGCCCTGTTGAAGGGTTTCCTGAGGCAGGACCCCGACGCCGGAATGCTGGGGGAAATAAGGGACGAAGCCACCGCGGAGACGGCGGTGAGGCAGGCCCTGACCGGCCATGTGGTCTTTGCGACGCTGCACACGATGTCCTGCGCCCGGACGCTCGAGCGCCTCATCGACATGGGATTGAACGCGGATTCGCTGGCTTCGGCGCTCTCGCTGGTGGTCAGCCAGCGGCTCGTGCGGCGGCTCTGCACCGCGTGCCGCGTGCGGCGGGAGCCGTCGGAGGCGGATGCCGCGCTGTTTCGTTCGCGCGGCCTGGCAGTTCCCGAATCGCTCTGGTCGGCGAACCCGGCCGGCTGTCCGTCGTGCCGCGCTGGATACCGGGGCCGGGTGGCGGCCGTGGAAATGCTGCCGGTGGTCGACGAGGTGGCCCAGCTGGTTGAGAGGCGGGCCCGTGCCAGGGAATTTGCGGAGTGGTCCGAGAAACACGGCCTGCCCGATGTGTTCGGCGCCGCCCTGCGCCTGGCGACCAGGGGGGAGACTTCATTGGACGAGGCCGTCGAGTGGCGTCCGGTGTGGGAGGATTTTCCATGGCAACCCTGAAGAGAAATCCGGAAGGCAAGCCCTCGTGGCGTTTGCACGCGTTTGAAGTGAGCCGGCGCAACGTCCGCGCTGTCGGAGGTCGGGAAGTGCCGCGGCGCCGGGTGGCTGTCGTCGCTCCGTCGCTGGAGTCTGCGCTCGCGGGAGTGGGCCCCCACCGGGACGAGGGCGTGCGTGCTGTCGCGCCCGGTCTGGGGGAATGGCTCGAGTCGCGGCTGCCCGTCGCGCTTCAGGAGCGGGCGGACCTGTTCCGTATCCTGGGCAGCGCGCTGGC
>JAJYAR010000357.1 GCA_021779435.1 bacterium | reverse complement strand
ACCCCGGCTACAACGAGGCGGACCCCGGCTACAACAAGGCGGACCCCGGCTACAACGAGGCGGACCCTGGCTACAACGAGGCGGCGATCCAGCGCGTTGGGGACAACGCGCTCCACCATCGGCTCGCTGGCGCTGGTCTGGTGTAGCCGGCCTCCGCAGAGGCCGGGGAATCGTGGATCGAGGTAGGGCGGGACCGCTGGGCCCGCCGGGAACAAGGCACCGGGGTCTGCGGACCCCGGCTACAACAAGGCGCCAAGGCACCGGGGTCTGCGGACCCCGGCTACAACGAGGCGGGCCCCGGCTACAACAAGGCGACCGCGACGAAGGCGTTACGCCGACTGCGGGGGCCGAACGAAGCGGAGCACGTCGGCCGCAGTGTAGCGGTCGTCGGCGCCTGCGAAACGGGCGACGTCGGAGACTTCGTTGCCGGCGGTGACGATGGCCGGCTCGGGCACATTGTCGTGCACCTGCGCAAGGCCGACCGTGGAAGCGAGGCCGTTGCACAAGCATTTGCGGCCGGCGGTGTCGGCTTCATTGCCGCCCTTTCGGACGTAGTCGCTGACGGGCTCGGCGGGGCACCGATAGCCAACGCTGCCGTCGGCTCTGACGTATGGCTGACGAAGATAGCCGAGATCACAGATGCGGTCGCGGGCGGCGTAGGTGGCCGCCTCGGAGATCGTTCCGGGAACCTGCAGGACCTTGAACGGGAAGCCGGTGGGCGATGCGCTCGGATCGGTGAACACGCGTGCGGTGCCGGCCCGGCTGTCGCGGATGACGGAGCGCTTCAGCGCTTCATCGACGCCGGATTCGTCGCAGAACGCGAACGCGGTGCCGACCTGAATGCCGGCGGCGCCGGCGTCGCGTGCGGCGGCGAGCCGCTCAGGGGAGGCCTGTCCGCCGGCGACCCAGAACGGGAGGCCGAGTTCACGGATCTTCACGAGGTCGGCTACGTCACGGACGCCGTAGATCGGCTGGCCGGACGCATCGAGCTGCATGGGTCCGCGCGGGGGGGCGTTGTGGCCACCGGCCACGAGGCCTTCGACGACGAAACCGTCAACCCGGCCGTTGGATTTCCTGGCGAGCGTGAGGGCCAGCGTTGCCGAGGAGACGATCGCGATGAACTTCGGGCGGTTGAGTTGCGGAGCCGTGCCGCCGAAGAACTCCCGCGGATCAAAACGTGCGAGGAACTCCTGCCCCTGTGCGGTACCCTCGACATCGATCCTGAGCTGCGCTTCCTCGCCGGCGGCGAAGTGATCGAGCATGCCCGGGATCGAGCGGGGAATGCCGGCGCCCATCAGCACGTAGTCGACGTTGGCGAGCATCGCGCCGTAAAGGGATGGCAGGGTGGTGAGTTGGATCTTCTCGAGAAGGTTGATGCCAACGGGGCCCGTGTGCCCCTCCTTCGCCAGGAACACCTCGACAAAGTTGGCGGCGACGGTGAGTTCCGTGAGGGCGGCGTTGGGCTGGAGCGACGGCATGGTGACCGCCTTGAACGGAAGAGCCGGATCCTTTCCGCCTGGCACGAAATGGGCGTCGATCACCCGCTCGGCGATGTCCGGGATGGGAAACGCCTCGAGGGCGCGCCGCATGTCGCCGGACGGATCGCCCTCGGCGAGCCGACGCGCAAGTACGACCGCCAGAAGGGTTCCCGAGATCACACCCAGTTCGCCAAGCCGCGAGACAGCGCGGGCAAGCCGCCAGTTCGAGACCGCGACGCCCATGCCGCCCTGGATGATGATTGGAAGTGCCATGATGTGTGTGCTCTCTCGCTCGAGGACCCCGATCGGAAATGAGATCGGGCTGGAAAGTGCACGACATCACATACGGGAGCCGAGGTTTTCCTGCGGGCTGAACCGGTAAGGGTGTGTGGGTGCGTAGTGTAACGGAAGCTCCGATGCGCATCGTCGCGCGAGGTATTAGCAACACGGTCGGTCGTCAGCAGCACGGGCATGCCGTTGCGTTATAACTGAATTCCAGCACTCGCTGCCGGCCGACGGCGCCGAACGGACAGGGCGGACGACGCCAAGCCAGAGTGTCATCTATTGGACGACATTCTGGCTTGGTTGCAGACTCGAGAGTCGCGCCGGCAGAACATGATCTGGGAGGGGGTAGTTCGGGGGGATTTTCTGTGAACTCCGTGTCCGGACTCCGTGACCTTTGCGTCACCGCGTCTTTTCGAAATCCAGGTATTAGGTGACATGTATCCAGTGCGCACGGGGGGAGGGTGGATACATTGTCACCTAATGGGTGACAATTTGCCGGGGGATGCGGTGAATTTGCGGTCCGACCGGCGCGCAGGATGACCGGCCTTTGCGCGATCCATCGCAGATAAATCTGCTCCTACTGAAGGCGGGCACGCGCAGCAGCGCTCAAATCGATGCCGGAGGGATCGGCGGGGGGAGCGAATTTATTCGCGATCGGCTGGCGTAGGGACTGCGCCATGGCGTTGGACCAACGCATCGCAGATAAATCTGCTCCTACTGAAGGCATTACGGTGACAGCGCGCGGGCGCGGGCGAGGTTTCGGCTGATCTGCGGGTCGTCGGGCTGGAGCCGAAGCGCGGATTCGTAGGCGGCCACCGCTTCCGACGCTCGCCGCGTGAGCAGGAGCGCGTTGCCGAGGTTCACGAGGGCGCCCACGTGCGCCGGGTCTTCCCTCAAGGTCGCCTGAAACTGGGGGACCGCCTCCGAGAACCGCCGCATCCTCACGAGCGCGACGCCGTAGTTGTAGTGGCCTGACGCGTCGAGTGTGCCGGATTTCTCGGCGGCGGCGTAGTGGGAAAGGGCGTCCGCGGGCTGTCCCTCGCGCGCGAGCGCCTGGGCAAGATTGGCCTCGGCCATCGGGAGGCCGGGATCGAGCTGCAGCGCGGTCCGGTAGTGAGGAATCGCCTCGGCCGCGCGGCCGGCGGAGAAGAGCGCCGTGGCCAGGTTGGCGTGCGCCGAGGCGTTTCGGGGATCGAGCTGGACGGCCGCCTCGAAGTGCGGAAGTGCCTCGGCGGCCCGCCCGGCGAGCGTGAGCGCGTTCCCCAGCTGTCCCTGGGCGCGCGGATTGTCCGGACGTTTGGCGACGGTGTCGGACCAGAGCGCGACGGCCGACGCGTAGTCGCGGTTGCGGGCCTGAACGCCGACGATCAGCGGCACGGCGATCGCGAGCGCAGCCAGCCAGGCGCGTTGGTGGAGGACGCGGTGCAGCAGGAGGGCGGCTCCGATCGTGAGGACCGCGAGGGGCAGGTACATCCGGTGTTCGGCGATGGTTTCGGTGGCGATCGGAAGGAAGCTCGAACTGGGTGCCAGGATCAGGAAGAACGCGGCGCCGAGGAAGCCAATCGCGGGTTTGCGGCGGAGCAGCACGAGCGTCGCGGCGAGAAGCAGTGCGACGACGAGCACCTGGGGCACGACGGACGTGAAACGCTCGACGGTTGCCGTGCCGTAGTCGAACACGAGTCCCGCGGGCCAGAAAGCGAGCCGCAGGTAATGGACGAGTGCGACGCATTGCGTCAGCGCGTAGCTGAAAGGCGTGACGCCGCTCGAGAAACCCGCGGTGCCGGAGCGGAAGCCATTTTGCCAGACGAGCCACGCGAGCGGGATCCAGGTCGCGGCGAGCGCGAGGAAGTACCACGCGGGAACCTGCGGCGCTGATACAGGCGGGGGAGTGTCTGTTGAGGGCGGAGTGCCCTCACCCCGCGAGGAAGGGTCCCGTGATGCCGAAGCGGGGTGAGGGCACCCCGCCCACATCCACAGAACACTAAACCT
>JAJYAR010000356.1 GCA_021779435.1 bacterium | reverse complement strand
TCCGACTGGCCGATGTCGTCGCCCGGATATTTTCGCGACGTGCAGAACCGCTTGAAGAAATTCGTCGAAAGCGGTCAGCTGGGTCCGTTCTCCAACGCGTACTGGGGGAGCCCGGCCTACAAGCTGCCGCCGGAAGCGAACCTCATGGCGGTGACGCACTACCTGGAGGCGCTCGACTTCCAGCGCGAGATCGTCAAGATCCATACGGTATTCGGCGGCAAGAATCCGCATCCGAACTGGCTGGTCGGCGGTGTGCCCTGTGCGATCAACCTCGACGAGTCGGGCGCGGTCGGGGCCGTCAACATGGAGCGCCTGAACCTCGTTCACGACATCATCCACCGTGCGCACGAATTCACCGCCAAGGTCTACATCCCGGACCTGATCGCGATCGCGTCGTACTACAAGGACTGGCGTTACGGCGGCGGTCTTGCCGGCAACAGCTTCCTGTCCTATGGCGACATCCCCGATCGGGCCAACGACTATTCGACCGGAAATCTGCTGCTGCCGCGCGGGGCGGTGGTCGGCGGGAAGCTGGACGAAATCCATGAGGTCGACCTCAAGGATCCGCAGCAGATCCAGGAATACGTCGTCCACTCCTGGTACACCTATCCCGACGAGACCATGGGCCTGCACCCCTTCGACGGCATCACCGAACCGCACTACGCGCCGGAGGGGCCCAACTTCCGGGGCACGCGCACGCGCATCGAACAAGTCGACGAAGGCGCGAAGTACTCGTGGATCAAGGCGCCGCGCTGGCGCGGGCATGCGATGGAGGTCGGTCCGCTGTCGCGCATGGTGCTCGCCTACCTGCAACCGAAGCGCTACCCGTTCGTCAAGGATACGGTCGACTCGGTACTCTCGAAACTCGAACTGCCGGTTTCGGCGCTGTTCTCGACGCTGGGCCGCACCGCCGCGCGGGGGATCGAGAGCCTGTATTGCTCCAACCTGCTGATCCAGGAATTCGACAAGCTGATGACCAGCCTGAAGAACGGCAATACGGCGACGGCCAACGACGAGAAGTGGGATCCGGCAACCTGGCCGAAAGTGTGCAAGGGCGCCGGCTTCACCGAAGCGCCGCGCGGTGCCCTGGGGCACTGGGTGCACATCCGCGATGAGCGGATCGAAAACTACCAGTGCGTCGTGCCGACGACCTGGAACGGAGGGCCGCGCGATCCCAAGGGACAGATCGGTGCGTTCGAGGCGGCGCTGTTGAATACGCCGCTGGCGAAGGCGGACCAGCCGCTGGAGATCCTGCGCACCCTGCACAGCTTCGATCCGTGCCTTGCGTGCTCGACCCACGTCATGAGTCCGGACGGGCAGTCGATGTCCGAAATCCGGGTGCGGTGAGACCGGGCGCAGCACGGCGACAACGGCCAGGAAGGGGGGAGACGTCATGGCGACGGCAATTTCGGCGGACGACGATCCGCGCACGGCATCGGGACGCACCATCCTGGTCTACGAGGCGCCGGTGCGGTTGTGGCACTGGGTGAACGCCCTGTGCATCACGGTGCTGGCGGTGACCGGGTATCTCATCGCCAGCCCCTTGCCCAGCCTACACGGCGAGGCTTCGGCGCACTTCGAGATGGGCTACATCCGGTTCGCCCATTTCGCGGCGGCGCAGATCTTCGTCGTCGGGTTTCTCTTCCGGGTCTATTGGGCGCTCGTCGGCAACGAGCATGCCCGGCAGCTTTTCGTGCTCCCGGTATGGCGGGCGGGCTGGTGGCGCGACATGATCGGCGAACTGCGCTGGTACCTGTTCCTGGAAAAGACGCCGAAGAAGTTCATCGGCCACAATCCGCTCGCGCACTTCTTCATGTTCCTGTTCGTGACGATCGGATCGACCTTCATGATCTTCACCGGATTGGCGCTGTATGGCGAGGGCGAGGGGGCGACGAGCTGGCAGTCCCACCTGTTCGGGTGGGTCATCCCGCTGTTCGGCGGCAGTCAGGCGGTGCACAGCTGGCACCATCTGGGCATGTGGGGGATCGTCTGCTTCGTCATGCTGCACGTCTATGCCGGGGTGCGCGAGGACATCATGAGCCGGCAATCGCTGATCGGATCGATGTTCAGCGGCCTGCGCACGTTCCGGGATTGATGCCATGGACACGGGCGATCCGCAGGCCGAGGTGTTGATTCTGGGAATCGGCAACCTTCTCTGGGCGGATGAAGGCTTCGGGGTCCGCTGCGTCGAGGACTTGTCGGCGCGCTGGCAGCTGCCGCGGGCGGTTCGGGCGCTCGACGGCGGCACCCAGGGCCTCTATCTGCTTCCCCACGTCCAGTGCGCGAAGCGTCTGATCGTCTTCGACGCCGTCGATTACGGGCTGGAGCCGGGCAGCGTCCGCGTGGTCGCCGACGATGACGTGCCGCGCTTCCTCGGCGCCAAGAAGATGAGCCTGCATCAGACCGGATTCCAGGAGGTGCTGGCGTCCGCGGCGCTCATCGGTGCGATGCCCGAACGGCTGATGTTGTTCGGGGTGCAGCCGGAGGAACTCGAGGACTTCGGCGGCAGCTTGCGCCCCTGCGTGCGGGCGCGCGTCGCCGAGGCCGTCGCATGGGTGGTCGACCTCCTGATCGAATGGGGCCATGCGCCGACGCCGCGGGATGCACCGCAGGAAGACGGGTCGCCGCTGTCGCTCCACGCGTACGAATCGGGGCGCCCGTCGGCGGAGGCGGCATGCCGGGTCGGCGATGCCCGGGTTCTGCGGGCATGGGGAGTGTCCTGCTGATGTGCATGGCGATTCCGATGCAGGTGCTGCGCATGGAAGGATCCGTCGCGGTGTGCCGCAGCCGCAATGGCATCGAACGGGTCGATACGCTCTTGACCGGGCCGGTCCCGGTGGGCGGGTGGGTGCTGGGGTTTCTCGGGTCGGCGCGCGAGATCGTCGACGCGGAGCGCGCCCTCGCCGTCGATCGGGCCCTGGACGCGTTGGCGGCGGTGCAATCCGGCGGTCCGGCGGCGCGCGCGGCGATCGATGATGCATTTGCCGATCTGATCGGGCGGGAACCGCAGTGGCCCGCCGTGCTCCGGAGGACGACATGAAGCCGTTTCCCGTTCCCGTCCTGGCCGATGCATCCCTCGCATCGGCCGAAGGCCCGCAGGTTTCATTCGTGCCCGGCCGGATGGAGACCTTCGAGCGTCCGGCGCGGCACGCCCCGACATCGAAGGCCGCGCAGCGGGAAGCGGTTCGGCTGGTGTCGTCCCTGCTCGAGCGGATGCGGGCGGTGCCGTTCGCGCCGTGGGACGAAGGCGACCGCCGGCCGGCACCGCCGTTTCTTTCGCTCACGCACGCGCCGCGCGCGGTGGTCGACGAGGTCAACGATCTGCTGGGGCAGGGAGAGGTGTCCTGCCGGATCGACGGCCCGCGGCCGGTGCACATCCAGGAGACCGCCTTCCCCTCGGTGTGGCGCGTCCAGCTTCTGGCGCCGGACGGCTCGGTGACCGAGGACCGGATCGAGACGGGGGCATTCCCCGCCGCCGCCCGCATCCGGGCCTTGCCGTCCCCGGGGACGGTCGAGCCTGATCCTGAGCCCGACGCCGAGCCCGACGGCCTGATGAATTCCCCGGCCCTGATCCGGGAAATCCGGCATCGCGCCGCGCATTGGCGGCCGGGCGATCCCGCCCATGTCATCAATTTGACCCTGCTTCCGGTCACGCCCCAGGACTTGCAGTATCTTGGCGATACCTTGGGCAGGGGGCCGATCGGCATTCTGTCGCGCGGGTATGGCAGTTGCCGGATCGGATCGACCCGTCTGGGAAACG
>JAJYAR010000355.1 GCA_021779435.1 bacterium | reverse complement strand
GCAGCAGCAGCCCGGCACAGCACGAGACGGCGAGCCAGGCCAGCGCGTGCCGCCGGACGGCGGCCCCAGTGGGGCGGAAGCCGGATTCAATCGTCGTGGAGGACTCCATGGCGCAGCCCGAGCATGCGGTCGCACGCCTCCGCAAAGCGGCGTTCGTGCGTGGCGATGACCAGCGCGATGCCCTCGCGGCGCGCGAGGCCCTGGAGCAGGGCGAAGACCGTCGCCGCGGTCTCCTCGTCAAGCGACCCAGTCGGCTCGTCGGCGAGCAGGACGCGCGGGGCGTTGCACAGGGCGCGGCAGATGGCCGCGCGCTGGCGCTCGCCGCCGGAGAGATCCTGAACGCGGTGGCGCCGCCGGTGGGCGAGTCCAAGGTCGCCAAGCAGCGCAGCGACCCGACGGTCCGTCTCGTCGCGCGGCCGATTGACCGCGAGGGCCGGGATGCGGACGTTCTCCTCCACATTCAGATCGGCGATCAGATTGTGCAGCTGGAACACGAAACCGAGATGACGGCGGCGCAACTCGAGCCGCGCGCGGTCGCCGCCCGGATCCATTCCGCACACGGACACCTGTCCCTGGTCCGGGAGATCGAGCCCGCCGAGAAGGTGGAGCAGAGTGCTCTTCCCGGAGCCCGACGAGCCCCAGAGCGCGACGGTCTCGCCGGCCCGGACCTGGAGGCTGACGCCGCGAAGGACCGGCACACGGCCTCCGTCGTAGCTTTTCCAGGCGTTGCTCACGCGGATGAGGGGAGCGTCGTTGTCACTCATAGCGCAGCGCCTCGGCGGGTTGGATGCGGGTGGCGAACCATGCCGGGTAGAGCGCGCCCGCGACGGCCGTGACGAGCGCCGTCGCGCAGATACCTCCGAGCACGCCGAAGCCGGCCTGTGCCTGGAGATAACCTTGAAATTCGGGGATCCGGGGCAGGATCGCGAGCGCGAGCGCCCCCAGTGCGAGGCCGCCGCACAGACCCACGGCGGCGACGGCCAGCGCCTCGGCGAGGATCATGGCGGCGATCTGGGCCCGGGAGAGGCCGCAGACACGGAGCACGGCGATCTCGCGGATCCGGCTGAACACTGAAAGCAGCATTGTATTGGCCACGCCGAGACCGCCGAGGATGAAGGCGCAGGCGCCGACGGCCCAGGCGGTCGTCCTCAGGATGCGGAAGGAATTATAGGTCGAGTTGAACTCGCGATTCTCCAGGGCCGAGAGCGTCGGAAAACGCCTGAGCACGGTCTGCTTGAACGCGTCTCCCTTGGAGGGATCGCGGAGCTTGATCGCGATGAGCGAGCTCACCCCTTCGCGGTGAAAGAATCGGCGCGCCTCCTCGATGGGCATGAAAACGCCCCCGTCCTCGAAACCGTTTGCGGTCTTGAAAACCCCGGCGACGCGAAAGCGCCGGGCTCCGATCGGAACCTCCGAGCCGAGATGAGCCTTCAGGAACGAGGCCGCTCGGCTTCCCAGATAAACCTCGCCGGCGTGCTGTCCGAAGGCCGTGCGGTCGCCCTCGATCCACCGCGCCTTCGCGAGCCTGGGGTCGTCGTTGTCGATCCCGAAACAGGTGATCACCGGGAAGCCCGGCGAGGAGACGACGCCGAAGAGCAGGCGGCTGGCGCTTGCGACGTTGGGCATGGCGCGAATCTGCGCGGCCGCGGAATCGGGCACCGAGCTGAAGAACAGGTCCGAAACGTTGCGCTCGAAGACGAGGTAGTGGCTGTCGGTCGACAAGATGCGTTCGAACATCCCGATCGCGCCGTTGACCAGTGAGAGGATCGAGAGCATGGCGGCCACTCCGAACGCGATGCCGGCCGCGCCGATGGAGGACCGGAGCTTGTGGCGCCGGAGGTTCGTCGGGGCGAGGGAAAGGAAGCGCATGCCGCGGGTGGTGCTTGGGCGGTGCCACGCCTCAGGCCGCCCTCACCGCGTCAGCGGCTGAGGGGAAATGTTCACGATGAAAGGCGAGCAGGAACGCGCAGCGCGGCTCGGAGGCGGCCAGGCGGGCCAGGCGGAGGCCGGCGAGGCGAATCAGGCGCGCAGTGCGCCGCCGGGACCCGGGCAGCCCAAGCGCCAGTGCAACATTGGGCCTGTCGAGCAGCCGGTCGCGTCCGGTCGTCTTGCCTGTGATTGCCTGGTTGGAGAGCAGGTCACGCGTGTCGTCGAGCGCCTGGTAGGCAAGACTCCAATACACCGCGACCGCCGTCAGGGCGCGCCTCTGATCGTGGCCGGCACCTGCGGCGATCGCGGGCAGCAGCAGGGCGGCCCTGAAGAGGCCCCCGGTCTTCCTGAGCGCGATCCGCGAGGCCGACCGGGCGTCACGGGGACCCTCGGAGAAACGCAGGTCGGCGGCCTGTCCGCCAGCGAGGCCCCGGGCCCCAAGCGCCTCGTCGACGAGGGCGTGGCACTCGCGCTGTTCGGCGGCCGGAAGTCCCGCCAGTGCCCGGCCGAGCAGGGCATAGGCCCGGCTGATCAGCGACAGCGATGCGAGAATCGCGGTCGCGTCACCGAATTGCCGATGCACACAGGGTTGGCCGCGCCTGATCTCCGCGTCGTCCATGCACGGCAGGTCGTCGAGCATCAGCGAGGCGACATGAAAGTATTCGAGCGCACAGGCAATCTCCTCGGCGCAGCGGACGCCCAGACCGCGGGCAAGCGCTCCCTCGCAGGCCAGGATAGGGCGAAGCAGTCCGCCCGGTGTCTGCGTCGCCACACCAATGGCGGCCCTCAGGCACGGCTCCACCGACTCATCGCCCGGAGCAAAGTCTTCCAGCGCCCGGACGAGGCGTGCGCGGGTTGATTCCACGTCCATGGTTCAGTTCGCCACGGCCTGGAGGTGGAAACGCACCACGACAGCGGGGTCCACTTTGAGGAACATCATCACCCGTATGACCGGAAGGCCATAGTCCCGGGTATCGAGTTTCACGCTTCCGTCGACCGCGTAGGTCTTGCGATCGGTCGTGACCGAGACGGGAAAGGAAATCCGCCGGGTGACACCGTGCATCGTGAAGGTGCCGGTCGCATCATAGGATCCGTCGGACGCGGCCTTGAGGCCGGTGAGCACGAAGGCTGCATCGGGGAATTTTGCACTGTCCTCCCATGAAAGCATTTTCGCATCACGGTCGGTTTTGCCCGTCTTGAGGTCGGCGAAGGCGAACTTCAGCCCCGCTTGCCGGATCTGACCGCTGGACGGGTCGATCTCGAGGGAGGCCTTGTAGGCGGTGAGGTTGCCGACGAATGAATCGACGGTGGCGCGGACGGCGACGTCGATGCGGCTGTGGGCGGGATCGATGGAGAGTGCCTGGAGATCGGCCGCGCGCGCAGCCGATGACAGGGTGAAGGCGAGGGCCAGAAGAGCGAACGATCGTAAGAACATCGGCTCCGACTGTGACATGGGTTTATGAACCCGCCATGAACGGAGGATTAATTCCGGTTCATCCTGGCCGCATCGGGCGGTCCGGACTGTTAAAACGACGTGACGGCGATGAGCCGATGAACCGCCCCCGTCGGGAGGAGCTCGCTCTCGTACAGGCCAAAGCTTTGCACCAGGAAAGGAGGTGATTCATACGAGGCGAATCGTTTGAGCAGGGGCTGGAAGGCGCTTGCCGGGTGGCCGTTCCGCAGACGCGCGAGGGTGACGTGGGGGAGGAAGCGCCGGAGATCCGCCGGGATCGCATGGCGCAGCACCGAGTCGTCGATGCGCTGCCGCAGCTGGTAAAGCCTCGGATGTCCGGAGCCCACACCGATCCAAAGCACCTGGGCCTTCGCGTCGGA
>JAJYAR010000354.1 GCA_021779435.1 bacterium | reverse complement strand
CATCAACCACTATGCGCAGACGCCGAAAGAGGTGGTGATCGAAACGCTGGATGGCTTCATGCGGAAGGTGAAGCCGGCGCTCGACGAGGTGATCGCCGATGCGCACCGCGCCGCAGCCTGAGAGACCGCTCTGATCGGAGGAGACAGGCAGGCCCGCGCGGTGGCTTCCGGTCTTGCGCGCGGCGCTTCCGGGACGGACGGCACGGCAACCGCTACGCCGGCTGGGTGATGCGTCGGCCGTGCTGCCTGGAGGGGGGCGGCAGTGTTTCAGGCGGGCCGCTCCGTGAAGGCGCGATAATCCGCGACGAGCCCAGAACGAACACGCGACCGCGCAGGCCACGAACAGCAGGCTTCGTGCTGTGGCCCGGTCCGCGGTCGCGAGCGCTTGCGAAGCCGGGCCCCCGGTTGCGAGAGCTCGCGGCGCCGGCCCGATCAGAGACCCAGCCGCTTACGGACCCGCGGCATGACCTCCTCGGCGAAAAGCTGCATGGAACGGCGGACCGCATCGGCCGGCAGGTTGCCGAAGTTCTGCAACGACATGACGTGGCGGACGCCCATGTTATGAAGTCGGACCATTTTCTCCGCCACCGTCTCTACGGAGCCGAACAACGCAAGGCCGGAGCGGACGATGTCGCTATAGGTCTGGCGTTTTGCATACAGGCGGGTCTTGACATACAGATCGAACGAGGCCGCCGCCTGCCGGCGTGCTTCCTCGTCGCTCTCAGCGACGGAGGTATGCAGTGCGAACAACGCGTCCCCTGAGTCGGCGTCCAGCCCGGCTTCGGCGCGCCCCCGCCGGTATTCGGTGACGAGTCCCGCAATTTCCTCGAAGCGCTCCAACGAGCCGTACGGCACGGTCATGATATTGTCGCCCCGCAGACCGACGTGAAACGCCGCCTCCATGCGCAGAATGCCGATGTACAAAGGCGGCCTGGGGCGCTGCACGGTCGGCACGTTGATCGCGACGCCGTCCAGCTTCCTGTATTTCCCCTCGAACACGACTGTCTCGCCGGCCAACGCCCGGCGGAAGATCTCCAGGTTCTCATCGAAGCGATCCCGCTTCTCCGCAGGATCGATCCGGTAGCCTTCGAATTCGTGCTTGAGGTAGCCCGAGCCCACCCCCAGCACCAGCCGCCCGCCGGACAGCACGTCCACCATGGCATAATTCTCTGCCACCGTGAGCGGATTATGGTAGGTCAGGACGGAGATCGCCGGCCCCAGCCTGATCCGGCGGGTGCGCTGGCTCAATGCCGCCAACAGGACGGCGGGATTTGGGACCGTCCCGTATTCATGGAAGTGGTGCTCGGCAACGAAGAACGCGTCGTAACCGAGTTCCTCACCCAGTTCGCACTGCGCCATGACCTCACGGTAGAATTCCCCGATCGTGCGCGCCTGTGCAGAATAGTGATCCTGGACCGAAAAGAGCGAGTATTTCATCGACGTTTCCTCCTGTTGCCTGGCCTCCGCGCGCCCGGGCGGGGGCCTCAATGGTGGCCGGTTTCGGCGCTGCGATGACGCCCTTCACGCCGGCACCGACAGCGGCGCCCCCCTCGCGGCATCCCGGTGGAGTTCCCGCAGCCTTGGCAGGACCTCGCGGCTGAACAGATGGAGGTTCCTGACGGTATCGGTGTGGCCAAGGACGCCGCCATGCATCATCGCCAGCAGGTGGCCGAAGCCGCCGACCTGCTCATAGAGGCTGCGTAATTGCGCGAACACCTGATCCGGCGTGCCGGCTACGACGGCACCGGCATCGATCAGTTCCGGGACCGATGCGGTGGCATGGCGCAACGGCCGGCCGTGCCGGTCGGTCTGGAACACCGATCCGGCCAGTCCTTGCTGGCCGCGCCGGTATTCCGCGACCTTCGCCGGCACGGGAAGATAGCCCGGCGGGCTTGCGAACCAGGACGGCACCTTGCCCGTCGTCTCCAGGTAACCCTTGATCTGCGACGCGAAGCGATGTCCCTCCTCCTGCGTCTCGCCCACCCCGACCAGGATCATGTAACCGAACCGGTCGAGGCCGGGCGAGGGGCGCCTAAGTTCGGCGAGCCGGGCCCGATAGGCATCGTAGATCTGACCGCCCAGACGGGCGTTCAGACCGGCGGCGACGATGTGGCCGCGCTCGGCGATCGGTGGCACGCTCGCGGGGGTGAAGGCCGTGACCCACACCGGGGGATGCGGCTGCTGGTACGGGCGCGGCCAGATATTGACGTGGCGGAACTGGAAATGTTCCCCCTCCCAGTTGAAGTCGCCGTCATGGCTGGTCATCGCCTTCAGGATCAGATCGTGCGCTTCCCAGAAGCGCTCGGACATCTGCACGGGAATGATATTCGCCGGCACTATCTCGGTGGAGTAGCCCTTGACCAGCCCCATCTCCAGCCGGCCGCGCGAAATCACGTCGATATACGAGAGTTCCTCGGCGGCCAGGACCGGGTCCGTGCGCGTCCCGATCGGCACGCCGAGGGTCAACAAACGCGCCCGTTTCGTTTCGCGCGCCAGGATCGCGAGCGGCAGCATGGTCGACGCGGTCAGGCATGTCGGAGTGCTGTGATGCTCGTTGACCCAGATGTCGAGGCCGAGCTCGTCGCACATTGCCCATTCGTCGATGTAGCGATTGATGAGGTCGGCCCCGGCCACCGGATCGAAATGTCGGTTCGGCAGGGTGACGCGCAGCGAGACCGGGTCCGCCTGCCAGGCCGCCGGATACGGATTCTCCGAAAAATGATAGACACGCATGAGATCGCTCCCTTTCTGACCGCAGGCTACCCTGCGTCGGTGGCGGCTGGCGCGGCGTTGCCGCAGAACCGTTGGATCATGCGGGCAACCTCTTCGGGTTGCTCGATCAGCGGAAAGTGGCCCGCCGCATCGACCTCGACGACCCGCGACCCGGGAATCAGACCGGAGAATGCCTGATAGTAGCCATCGAACACCACCCGGTCCTGCCGGCCAGCCAGCAGCAGCGTCGGCAGGCGGATGCGGTGAAGCCAGCGCTTCAGGCGCGGATTGTGCATGTATGGGCGCCATGCATACAGGGCCAGAGACTCATGGGCACGGAAATGCGCCGCCAGATCCTGGTCGTCCAGAGTGTCCAGATCCCGCTTCGCCTTGGTCGGATCTGCGAAGGCGAGCTCACCGAAACCGGCGTCGTCCATCGCGAACACGTCCGCGATATCCCGCGCCTCGCGATCGCGAACCTTGATCCCGAGTGGCCCCGCGAGCACCAGGTGCGAGAAGGCGGAATGATCGCGGATGGCCATCTCGCAGGCGATCCACCCGCCGAAGGACGACCCGAACAGGACGGCATCATGGAGCGCCAGCGCGCGAACCAGTTCGAGATAGAGATAGACCAGATCGCTGACCTCGCGCAGATCCTTCGGCCGCTCCAGGCGCCCGAACCCGGGATGCCACGGCGCGATGACCCGGAAGCTTCGCGCCACCTCGCGGAGATGCCGATCGGTCGGCACGTCCGGTCCTTCTCCGCCATGCAGATAGAGCAGCGGCTTGCCCGCCCCGTAGGTCATCACCTCGACCGGCAGGCCACTGATCGTCATCGTGTCACGCATCGGCATCAAGAACCCTCTCATGCAACGCAACGCCGGTCGGGCGGTCGTCCATCTGTCAGCTGGAGCAGGCCGGGTTCATGGGCAGGAACGCCTCTGCGGGCGGCAGGGTGCCGAGCGGCGTATAGAGATCCCAGTCCCCTTTGCTCTCGGTCGGCAACTTCACCCGCCACAACGTCACGTCGTAGAGTACTCGCCCGTCGGCCCGGAC
>JAJYAR010000353.1 GCA_021779435.1 bacterium | reverse complement strand
GGCCCCAGGCTGAAATGAAATGACCGGCGCCATCGACGGCGAATAACCGGCTCAGCCGCATTCCGCACCGGGTGCTGGAGCAGACGCCACCCGTACGTCCAGGTGATTCCCCGTCTCAGAGTGGGTCAATTCGCAGGCGAACGGCACACCGGCCGCCGACCGGCGACGAACCGATACCGACCGAGGAGCTTCCTATGATGATCGAGCGCTACACCTACCGCGTCGTGTGGTCTCCCACGTACCGGAAGTATTTTGCGCGCTGCCTGGAAATCCCGACGTTGACCTCGTTGGGCACCACCCAGCAGGACGCGCTCGACCAGGTCAGCCGACTGGCCGCCGACTTCGTCGACGCCGAGGAAGACGCGAAGGAAACTGTTGCACAGCAACATGTCTCGGGCGGCGATCGCGACACATGGCGGCGCACAGGGCCGTCGTCGAACCTTCGGTACAGTCAGCGCGTCGTCCCCCGGTGGCACACGCGCTGCTGATCTCCTCCGCGGTAGTCGCCCGCGACGGGGATCGGTCCCGGAACCGGTTATCCGGACGCCCCGCCGGCACCGAGCGTGTGCTGCATGTCCGGCTTCATGGCCGACAACTGGGCGCCCCAGTATCCCCAACTGTGCACGCCGTTCTGGTCGATGTTGAACGTCGCGTTGTGGCCGCCCGCACCGAGGTAGGCATTCTTGAAGGCCACGTTGCTGTCCATCACCACCTGCTCGATGACGGTGCCCGGGATGCTCCCCTCGCCGATGTCCGAGGCCGTCCCGTTACCGCTGTAGACCCACAGCCGCGTGTTGTTGGCGACCAACCTGCCGACCTGGACGGTGGGATCGTTACGCTGCCAACCGGGTCCGCCATCCGGTCCCCACATGTCCTGGGGGTTGAATCCGCCCTCGTTGCCCATTGCCATCCCGATGTACATCGGCCCCGAACCGCTCGAGGGTGTCAGGTAGGCCGACAACGAGCCGGCATAGGTGAACTGCCGGGGGTGGTAGGCCGCCAGGATCAGGGCCGAGGAGCCCGACATGGAGATCCCGACGACGGCATTACCGGTTCTGCGGACGCCCCTGCTCGCCAGGTAGCCGGGCAACTCGCTGGTCAGGAAGGTCTCCCACTTGTAGGTCTGGGGAGGGCCGTCGCTGTTGTTGGCCGGCCCGTACCAGTCGGTGTAGAAGCTGGACCGCCCGCCGACCGGCATGACCACCGAGATGCCCGAGCCGGCGTAGTCGCCGAAAGCGTTGGTGTTGATGTCCCAACCGCTGCGGTCGTCCTGGGCGCGCAACCCGTCCAGCAGGTACACCGCCGGCGCGCCGCCCTGCTGGAACTCGATCGTGATGTCGTGCCCCATCGAGGGCGACGGCACTTTCAGGAATTCCGGCGCCGCCGCGCGCGCCGGCGCCGCAACCCCGCTCACCCCGGCCAGTCCCGGTATCGCCGCCGCCGCAATCCCGGCGACCGTCAGTCGAAGCATCCAGCGAATCCTGCTCATCGTTGTCTCCATCCTCGTGGTCGTCGGCTCCGCTCCTGCTTCGCCGCCATCAGCCGCGCCAGGCGAGATCTGCTTCGGCGAGCGAAGCCCGTCCTCGTCGAGCGCGATCGCCTCCACCTGTGGTGCCGAGAAGGCCCCGTCGATCGACACATGCACCATCGAATGCACGCCGTAGCGGCGAACCTCGCGGGCAAGCCAGGCCGGTGCATGTGCAGATCGACTTCGGACCGGCGCGGTTCGGGATGGGCCGGCCGGCCCCGCCGGCCGGCGAGCAGGGCGTCGCAGCGGGCACCGAGCAGGTCCGGCTCCCCGCGCCGATCCGCAGTCTTTGCCCCGGTTCGCAGAATTCCGGCCACTTCACTTCGTCGTCTCTCCAGTGGGTCTATCGGGCATCGGCGCGTGCGCGATGCGCTGCTCGGTTGCCCGCGCGGCCCACCGCCCGGTGGCCCAGCCGCGTCGGCGCTCGAAATGCTCGAAATGCTGGAATCGCTGGACATGCTTGAGGCAGGACCATTTCGAGGGCAGGGTCGAGACAACCCGGCCGGGTGGGCGACGTCGCACGTGCGCAGCCGTTCGGCGAGACCGGCGACCACGGGGTTGCGCGGCACCCACCGCCGGCTGCGGCGAACACCATGCAGCCGGGGCTTCCCCGCGCGGCGACCCACGGGCCGTCGGGTCGTCACGGTCCCGGAACAGCCTCGCCGTCATGCACGTCCTCTACCCGCAATCGGGGCGCGGAAACGCGTGTCGTCGGCTTCGCCGGAAAGAATATGTCAATATCGTTGACATGGTTCAGGCGCAAGACGCTCCGCTGGGTTATCTGCTCTACCGGGTCGGTGCCGTCCTGCGCCCGGAGGTTTCGGCGGCCTTGGGCCCGCTGGGGCTGACGCTGCCCGAATTCGTTTGCCTGCGTCTCCTGTCGACGTCGCCCGGGTTGTCCAGCGCCGAGTTGTCCCGGCACACCAACGTCACGCCGCAGGCGATGAACTCCGTGCTGCGCAAACTGGAAAGCGTCGGCGCGGCGACACGCCCGGCTTCGGTCTCGTCGGGGCGCGCGCTGCCGGCCACGCTGACCGGCCAGGGCCGCATGCTGCTCAAGCGCGCCGAGGCCGCGGTGCGCGCCGCCGACGCCCGCATCCTGTCGAAGCTGACCAAGGCTCAGCGGCGCGAGTTCAAACGGATGCTCGAGAAACTCGGGTCGGACTAGCGTCGATTTTTCGCGACGGTGGGGTTTGGTGGCGCGATACCGCGAAAGTCGCTGAGCGCCATCTGTTTTGGGCCTGAGGGCGTGTTTGGCTGTCCCGTGTCGCCGGGGTGGACGGGCTTTCCGAGGGGGCCGAGGGCCTTTCGTGGTTGTCGGGGCTGGTGTGCTCAAGAGTCAGGGAAAGGCGGCTCGGACTCGGTGCCAGGCGGTGGCGATGGCTTGCGCCCAGCGCAAGGTCGCGTCGATGCGTAGCCGTGTTTGGCAGGCCGCGCGGGTGATGCGGGCCGCGACGTGGAGCACGCGGTAGCGGAATGCGGCGATCTCGCAGCGAGCCAACTGCGGGGTTTCGGTGAATCCGATGAGTTTGGCCCAGGCCACCAGATCAGCTGCTGCCAAGGCGATTTCGAGCCAGGCGGCGTTGGCGTCGAAGCTGTGGCAGGGCAGGTTGCCCAGCCCGGCGGCTTCGGCTTGCCGGATACGGTCTTCGACGCGGGCGCGTTGGCGATGCCGCAGTTCCAGGCCGGCCAGGTGTCCAGGGCGACCAGGTCGGTGGCCTCGGCCACCCACGCCCCGTCCCGGATCCCGCCAGCGGTGTCGATCGCCGGGTACCAGCCATCACCGAGGTTGAGGGTGTCCACGGCGTCTTGGACTCGGGCGTCGACGGGAAACTCCGAAGGAGAACCCGACCCCACGCTCGCGGCAGGCGGTGGCGAAGGCATGGGTGGCTCCGGCCGAGTCTGAACGCACCACGACGGTGGGCGCGGTGGGATCGTTTCGGTCCGGACGCCAACCGGCCGGCAGCGAGGCTAACGATTGCTCCACCACCGTGATGTGGTCGGCCGCGGTGTTGGACCCGGCGTTGCCGTTGCGTAGCAGCCCGGCCAACGGTTCGCCTCCGGCGATCTCCGGACGATCCAGAAACGCCGGCAACGGATGATGACCGAAGGACTTCTTCCAGGTCGGCGCCGCGTCGGCCTTGTTGTCGGAATGGTCGATGACCCGGGTGGCGTCGATATCGATGTACCGCGGCGCCCCCGCCGGTGGCGCGGCCCCAGCCGCCCAGGCTGCGGCTCCGGCC
>JAJYAR010000352.1 GCA_021779435.1 bacterium | reverse complement strand
CGAGAGTCGAAAACACACCATCCGGCTCAAACCCACAGCCGTCGTCGCAGACGCTCAGCTTCAATGTCCGGTCTTCGACGGTCAGCGACACCGAGATGTGCTTCGCGCCGGAATGCTTGATTGCGTTCGTCACCGCCTCTTGCGCGATGCGCATCAGGTTTTGTTCCGCCTCTTGCGGCAGCCTCGAGCCCGCGCCACTCACCTGCACGTCGAGCGACGCCGGAGAGCCCGCGGCCCAACGGTGGGCCGCCGCGGGCAGTGCCGACGGCAGATCGTGCTCGTCCAGCGCCGGCGCCCGAAGGTCCATCACCGATCGGCGCGCTTCCGTCACGCTGTGCCGGGCCATTTTCCTGGCCAGGTCCAAATGTTTGGCGGCTGCCCCGAGGTCGGTCCGCATCTGCGTCGCCACGGCGTCAAGCTGCGACGAGATGCCAACAAACCCCTGCGCAAGCGTATCGTGAATTTCCCGCGCCAGCCGTGCTCTCTCTTCCAGTACGAGCGAGAATTGCTTCCGGACACCGCGGAGCCTGAGCTGATAGATCCCGTAAATGGCCGCCAGCACCAGCGCCCCACACAGACACAAGAACCAGGCGCGCTCGTAGAAGTACGGCTGCAACTCGAACGCATAAGCAGCCGTCGACCATGGCCCACCCGCCAGCCCGGCACGAACCAGGAACCGGTACTTGCCGTGTGGAAGGCTGTTGTAGTTGATCGTACGGCGGTTCCCCGCCTCGACCCATTCGTGGTCCAGCCCTTCGAGCATGTACTCATAGCGCACCCGCTCCGGGGCGCTCAGGTAAATGCCGGTGTAACGAAACTGAATCCGGGCCGACTGCGGCGGAAGGCTCGCCGGATGACTGAGGTCAATATCGCCGCCGGCGACCGAAGCCTCGACGATGTGAACCAGCGGTTCCACGGAAGACGGTGCTCTGTCGCCCGGACGAATCACCGCAAGTCCACGCGTCGTGGGAAACCATAATCTGCCATCCGAGGTCATCGTTCCGCCCGCGCCGGCCGGATATCCGGGCGAACACTGCGCGCTCCGCAACCCATCGTCGAGCCCGTAGTTCACGGCGGTGAGCGTCTTGACTTTCCCGGCGGCAAAGTCAAGCAACTGCGCCTTCCGAACCCGGCAAATTCCGCGTGTCGTACTCAGCCACAGCCATCCCCGTCCATCGTCCTCAACGTGAGACACGTTGTCGCTGAGCAAGCCATCGCGCGTGGTGAACCGCGTGAACTTACCACCCCGGAGAAGGTTCAGCCCGCCTCCATAGGTTCCGATCCACAGCCCGCCGTCTCGATCCGGTAACAGGGAGCGAATCTCGCCGCTGCCTAGACCGTCGGCTGTGGTCAACAGCCGTGCGGCCCCGTCTTTGATCCGCCACAATCCCTCTCCATACGTGCCCGCCCACAGTCCGCCCTCGGCCTCCCCGCTTAGCACCACCGATGCGCTGTTCAGCAGCGCTCCGCCGGGAGCCACGGTCTTCCATGCGCCTCCGGCGTATCGTTGCACTCCCGCCGGCGAGGCCACCCATAAGGCGCCGGATGCGTCTTCGAACGCATCGAAGGCGATGCGCCGGTCCAGTTCGTCCGGCTTGGCGATTCGCGTGAATCGTCCGTCGTGCATGCGGCACAGGCCGTCGCGCGTGGCCAGCAGGAGGTCCCCGTTGCGCGTCTCGCGGATCGCGAACACTTCGTTGGCGGGCAGTCCGTCCGCGGTCGTGTACACTTTATAACCGTGCTGGGAGAACTCCACCAGACCGCTGTCGTGAAAGCCCACCCAAACTCTTCCCTGCCGGTCCTGGTGTACCGCCAAGGGCTGATCGCTGGGCAAGCCTTCACTCCGGCCGAACATCGTAAACCGGCCGTCGCGGAACCGGTTCAGCCCGCCGTTCATGCCGGCCCAGAGGTTTCCTTCGCGGTCTTCCAGAAGACACCGCACCCAGTCGCGCTCGTGGCCGCCTTCGAGTAGCGCCGCGGCAAATCGCCCGTTTTCAAACCGGCTCAGTCCGCCATTGGTTCCCACCCACAAGTTTCCGTCGCGGTCGATGCAGAGCGCCCGGACCAGGTTGTCCGGCAAACCGTCCCTCATCGTGTAGAGCCGCAGCGCCCCGCTGCCCGACCTCCGCAATAACCCTTCGCTCCCGCCGATCCAGATATCGCCGTTACCTGCCGCCAGCATGGTCAAAATGATGTCGGAGCGAAGCACATCGGAAGAAAACACCGGTATGAACTTTTCCCCGACGCGCTTCAACAGTCCTCCGTAGCCTGATACCCAAAGCACATGGTTCCGGTCTTCGCTCAGGGCTCGCACGGCCTCCAGCGGTTGCAACCCGGCGGCGGGGAAATTCGTGAACTTGCCGTTGTGCCAGCGGGTCAAACCCACTCCCGCGGCGATCCAAAGCGATCCGTCCGCGGTCTGGCACAGCGCTGTGATGACGTTGTCGGGTAATCCCTCGCGGGTTGTGTAGGTGGTGAATTTCCCGTTCCAGTAGCGGGTCAGTCCGTTCGACGTTCCGATCCATAGCGAACCGTCGCGGTCCGCCAGCAGCGCCGAGATCGAATTACTCGGCAGTCCGTTCGGCTGATGCGCGAAGTTGACGAACTCGTATCCGTCAAAGCGCGAAAGTCCCTCGTCGGTGCCGAGCCAGAGGAACCCATCTTTGGTCTGTGCGATGGCGCGGATCGAGTCTTGCGGAAGCCCCTGCTGCTGCGTCCATACCGTGCGCGTGTACTGCGACACAGCCTTGCGGGGATTCAAAGCGCGCACCGGACCGGCGGCGCAAAAAAGCCCCCCTAGGATGGCGAGCGTCCGGAAAAGCGCGGCGAAATGGGGGCTGCGAAACGGCAACCTGACTTCAATGTATCAGCCGGAGCCGGGTGCGGCCGGGGCCCGGCTCAATTGTTCCGGTGCGGCGGCATCTTTGCCATTGCCGCGTCGATGCGGCGGGAGGCGTCGTCGTAGAGTGCGTAGGCGGCAGCCGTGGGGCGCCGGTCCGCGCTCTCGACAACTCCCAGCACCGCCGTCAAGTCGCTCGTCGCCGTCGCGCACGCGGCCACGACGTCGTCGGGGGCGGATCCTTTTCTAACGCCGTGGCATTCCTGGATCTTCGCCGACGCTTTCAACCCCAGGGCGAGTTGATCCGCCAGCTCCGCCGCCGGCGCTTTCGATCTGGGATCCAGCCGCACCGTAAGCGGCTGAGTATACGTCTGCCCGTTGGCGATCAAGCGGACTTCAAACGTTCCGGGCAACACCTGCGGACCGCCGCCGAAGCCGGAGAACTCCGCTTCTTCGTCGTCAGCGTGCCCCGGCGAAAGATAGCGGAGGTCCCAAACAAAGCGATGCATTCCCGGTTTTGTCGAGATGCCCACCGGCGCGGTCCTCCAGATTGCGGCGATCGGTGCTGCCCGGGGAGCCGGCGCCGGCTTGGCCTCGCTCGAAAACTTCCTGACCAAATTGCCTCCGGCATCGTAAATCTCGATTTTCACCGGCCCCGACGCGGCGCCGTGGAGGTAATAGTCGATCATGGCCCCGTTCGGTGGGTTCTTCGCTTGCGGCGTCTCCGGCGGCAGCGGCGTGCCGGAAAAACGCATCGGATTCAGCCGCCATGCGGCCGACGGAGCGTAGAGATACGCGTTGCCGGAGGCGATGTCGGGTTGCGCCTGCCGCAATGGGCTGATGTTATCGAGAATCCAAAAGGCCCGGCCGTGGGTCGCGATCGCCAGATCCCCTTCGTGAATTGCGAGGTCCCGCACCGACACGACCGGCAGGTTT
>JAJYAR010000351.1 GCA_021779435.1 bacterium | reverse complement strand
TGGCTGCCGGAATGCGGGTGAGCCACGCCGTCGGAGCCGGTGAACGCACCCGGTTGCGTCCGATCGGCTACAGCGCGGCGGCCATGAGCCTGGTCCTCACGGGGACGTTCACCGTTCTTTTCGCCTTCGGCGGGAACTTCGTCGCCTCCTGGTTCGTGAAGGACCCCGCGGTCATTTCCCTCGCGGCGAGCCTGTTGATCATCGCCGCGCTGTTCCAGCTGTTCGATGGCTGCCAGGTCACCGTGTCCGCTGCGCTGCGCGCCATCTCCGACGTACGGATACCGACCATCATCACCTTTGTCGCGTACTGGGGCGTGGCGATCCCGCTGGGCTATCTCCTCGGCGTGCGCGGCTCGCTCGGCGCGCCTGGCATGTGGAGCGGCATCGCGGCAGGGCTCGCGTTCGCAGCCGTGATCCTCGTGGCGCGCTTCGGCCGGCTCACGCGATAGGGAGCTTTCCCGGAGCGCGAAAAGCTCCCTCAGGTTGCGCGCCTTCCGAGCAACGATGCGGGCAAGCTCGCAACCTACATCGATTCGTCGCGGTTTGTGAAGGTGGGTGCGATCTTTCTGGCACCGGCCACGCGTCCGCTCACACCTTGAGCCGCGTCTTCACGGCGGCGAGGTCGAGTCCTTCGATGCGGATCAACTTCTGACGCGAGGTGTCGCCTCGCGTCACCGAGACCGCGCGTCGCGGCAGATCGAGCGCGTCGGCGAGAAACTCACAGAGCGCCTCGTTCGCACGCCCTTCGACCGCCGGCGCATGCACCTTCACCTTCAGCGCCTCACCCAGCCAGCCCATCACCTCGCTGCGCGGGGCGTTCGGGATCGCCTTGATTGCGAGGACGCAGGAGACGCTGGCCTGTTGTGCGGTGCCGGGTTTCACGAGCCGAGGGCTTCCTTCAAGGCGTCGATGATGTCCTCGACCGGCTCGGTGCCAACGCACAAGCGCATGAGATCGGGATCGAGCCCGCTCGCCGCAAGTTCCGCGATGCCGGCCGGAGTCGTGGTGAGATCGAAATGCGCCATGTACATGAACGGACACGCCAGCGTGGTCTTCATGCCAAAGCTCGGGCCCTTCGGCAACCGCAGCCGGTCGACAAAGGGCTCCAGGGGATCGCGAATCGTGAACGTTACCATCCCGCCGATCCGTTCAGGGCTGCGCGCAATCCTGTCGAAGTTCGCGCGCGAATCCTCCCTGCGCGCCCAGAACACGTCACGGATTTTTGGATGCGCCCGGAGGAACTCGACGACGCGCGCCGCGTTCCGGCCGATCTGCGCCACGACGGCCTCCGTCTCGCCGATTTCCGCGGCCAGCCGAGCGCGATCCCGGGAGTAAAGCGGCTCGTGCAGCGTCGCGCAGCGCTCCCGCAGCACCGAAGCGTCGCCGCCGGCCGGGTTGATCGCAATGAGACCCGCGATGACGTCGCCCTCGCTCGCCGTGTACTTCGTGAGGCTCGTGATCGCCACGTCCGCATGCCCGAGCACATCGACCGAGAATGGCGACGCGACCGAGGGATCCACGATCAGGTGCGCGCCGTGGCTCCGACATAGCCGGCCGAGCGCCGGCAGATCGGGTGTGCGGACAAGCGGATTCGTTGGAAGCTCCGCCACCACCCCCGCGATGCGTGCCCCGAACTTCGAAAAGATCCGGCTCACCGCGTCGAGATCGAGCGGGTCCCGGATGTACACGTAGTCGGAGGGGCTGGCCGTGAACTTCTGGAGAATCGCGATCGTGTCGCGGTACAGCCAGCCGAGCTGCACCCAGATTGTGCGCCCCCTCGCCGACTGGATGGACGAGGATGCCACAAACGCGGTGTACATCGCGTTCATTCCCGAATTGGTCAGGAGCAGGTCCTCATCCCGGCAGGCCTGGAACGCACGCTGCAACACCCGGCGAATCTCAGCCGTCGCGTCGCCGGGGAATGTCACCTCGGGATGCCGGGCTGCCAACAGCTTGAGCCTAAGGAGCCGGTCCTCCGCCTCGCGCGAGGAGAAGAAGCCGCCGATGTTCTGCAGGAAGGTCTTCGCCGCCGCGCCCAGTTCCGAGGCGCTCCCGGAGAAGGACACACCGTGCATGTCGTCCTTCGTGAACCGACGGACATCAGCCTGGACGGTCCGCGCCGCAGCTTCCTTTCGCAGGTGCTCCGCCAGCGCATCGGCCATCCGACCGGTCGAAGTGAGCCACAAAGTGCGGCCTGCGAGCTCCGGCTGCGTGGACGCGAGATGCTGCGTAAGCCGAACGATGAACGGATGCACGACGAACCGCGGATACGCCGAGCACACGTGGCGCATGGTTGCCGGGTTCTTCTCCTCGTAGCCAATGATGTCACGCATCGTGGGAATGCTCGCGGAAACAGCATGAGGGCTGTCAGGGATGCGCTGACCGAGCGGGAGAGGAACAAAGGACATGTGCACCCAACCGCTATGGACCCGGGCCGGTTAGGCAATGGGAAGCTGTGTCAGCCGGCCTGGCTCACCCTAACCCGCCGTCCCCGAGCACGAACCAGCATAGGTCCGCGTCGCGACGCCGGTACTCGGCTTCGTTGCAGCCGGGGTTCGCAGATCCCGGTGCCTGCAGTCCAGGCCTTTCGTCTGCTTCGCGGGCAACCCAGGCCCCGGCCTCTGCGGAGGCCGGCGACACCAGAGCTCGTATTCCACAAATCGGATTCGCACCGAAGGCGTTGGCCCATACGGTTGGGCGCGATGAAACTCGTTTCCTGGAACGTCAACGGCGTCCGCGCCGCCCACAAGAAGGGCCTGCTCGAGTTCATGGAAAAGGCCGATGCCGACGTGGTCTGCCTGCAGGAGGCGAAATGCCACCCCGGCGACGTCCAGCACATCGTCTGGCCCCACGGCTACCAGGCGATCTGGAACCCGGCGGTGAAGAAAGGCTACAGCGGCACGGTGACGTTCACGCGTGCGAAGCCGAGGAACGTGAATCTCGGCATCGGTGTCCGCGCCCACGATACGGAGGGACGCGTGATCGAGACGGAGTTCGATGATTTCTTCCTCATCAACGTGTACCAGCCGAACTCTCAGCGCGGGCTGACGCGGCTCGAGTACCGCACGAAGGAGTGGGACCCGGCATTCCTCGCGTACCTGAAGGCGCTCGAGAAGAAGGGAAAGCCCGTCGTCTTCTGCGGCGATCTCAACGTCGCACACCAAGACATCGATCTCGCCAACCCGAAGACGAATCGCCGCAACGCCGGCTTCACCGACGAGGAGCGCGAGGATTTCACGAAGCTGCTGGCGAGTGGGTTCCTGGATACGTTCCGCGAGTTCGAGAAAGGCCCGGGCCACTACACCTGGTGGAGCCAGATGATGAACTGCCGCGCACGGAACATCGGGTGGCGCGTCGACTACTTCGTGGTCAGCGAGAAGCTCCGCCCCTCGCTCAAACGCGCCTGGATTTCGCCCGAGGTGCTGGGAAGTGACCACTGCCCGATCGGGCTCGAGATCGCCTGACGACCCGTCGCTCGCCGCTCCCGGTAGGAGCAAATTCATTTGCGACGCGGCACGTTCCGTCCACTCACGCGCCTCACCAATCCATCGCAGATAAATCTGCTCCTACCGGCGGAAGCTCTTTTGCGGCTTTGAGTGAGATCCCTGAAACAGACTGATTGAACAGAAGGTAACGAAGGGGACAAAGGTCCGGCGGTAGACGGCGTGGGGGTGTGAGCTGACATCCATGGATACAGGCGAAACGCCTGCGCGACGGGCAACCCGCCGCTCCCGGTAGGAGCAAATTCATTTGCGACCCGGCACGTTCCGTCCACTCACGC
>JAJYAR010000350.1 GCA_021779435.1 bacterium | reverse complement strand
AATTCGCGACGGCAGAAGTAGCTGGGGAGCCGATTCTGGCGGTACGAGGCGCGGACGGGATTCTGCGCGCGTTTTTCAACGTCTGCCGGCACCACGCCGCCGCGGTCGCCACCGCCTGCGAGGGCCGCGCCGAGCGCTTCCGGTGTCCGTACCATGGCTGGACGTACTCGCTCGAAGGAGCGCTGCTGGGTACTCCTGAGTTTCAGCAGGTGACAGGATTCGACCGTACCCGGAACGGGCTCGTGCCGGTACGAGCCGAGGAGTGGGAACAGTTCGTGTTTGTCAATCTGGACAGGGGCGCCGCGCCGCTGGCGGAATCGCTGGGGGAGCTTCGGGGGCGCATCGCTCCGCTCAATCTGGCGAGCCTTCGCTTCTATGCCCGCCGCGAGTACACGCTTGCCTGCAACTGGAAAGTGTACGTGGACAACTACCTGGACGGCGGCTATCACGTGCCCTACCTGCACGCGGGGCTGAACAGCGTGCTCGACTATCGGGAATACACGATCGAAAACGCGCCAAACTGGTGTCTGCAGACCAGCCCGATCGCCGACTCGGGCTCGGACGCCGCGGTTTCGGCGACGCGCCGGGGCGAGCGCGCCTGGTATTACTGGCTTTACCCGAATTTCATGGTGAACGTGTACGAAGGCGTGATGGACACCAACCTGGTCCTGCCGATGGGCGTGGACCGGACGAAGGTGGTATTCGATTTCTATTTCACGGATGTGAGCGCCGGGGCGGCGGAGAAAAACGAAGCCAGCATGGCGGTGGGGGAGAAAATTCAGCACGAGGACGAGGCGATTTGCGAGTCCGTGCAGCGGGGTCTTGGATCGCGCGCATACCGGGCGGGACGGTTGAGCGTGCGGCGGGAGGCGGGCGAGTGGCTGTTCCACCGGCTGCTGGCGCGGGAACTCGGCGAGGGCCACAGAAGGCGTGAAAAATAGCTGAAAATCCGGCCCCATAAGGCCGTCCAAAGTGTTAAAATTAAAGGTTCAACGCGCGCCTTCCGCGCTCTCCTTAAGGACGGTCCAATTCTTTGCCCGACGACACTACTCCTCCGCAGACACCGCCTTCCGGAAACGGCCAGTTGCCGCTCGGACCCGACAACAAAAATCTGATCCCGATCAACATCGAAGACGAGATGCGGCGATCGTATCTCGACTATGCGATGAGCGTAATTGTGGGGCGGGCGCTCCCCGATATTCGCGACGGATTGAAGCCGGTGCATCGCCGGATTCTGTTCGGCATGTCGGAGATGGGGCTGCTGTACAACCGGCCGACGCGGAAGTGCGCCAAGATCGTCGGCGAAGTGCTTGGCAAGTACCATCCGCACGGCGACGCGCCGGTGTACGACGCGCTGGTGCGCATGGCTCAGAATTTTTCGCTGCGCTATCCGCTGGTGGACGGGCAGGGAAATTTCGGTTCGGTGGACGGCGATCCGCCGGCGGCGATGCGGTACACCGAAGCGCGGCTGAGCCGGATTGCGGCGACGCTGCTCGAAGACATCGACAAGGACACGGTGGATTTCCGGTCCAACTACGACGACAGCGAGCAGGAACCGGAAGTGCTGCCGACGCGGGCGCCGAATCTGCTGATCAACGGCAGCGCCGGCATCGCCGTTGGCATGGCGACGAACATTCCGCCGCATAACCTGGCGGAGATTGTCGATGCGGCGCTTTTGCTGCTCGACAATCCGTCGGCGCCGATCGCCAAGCTGATGGAAATTGTGCAGGGGCCGGATTTTCCGACGGGCGGGTATCTGCTGGGGCGTTCGGGGATCTACGATTACTTCACCAAGGGGCGCGGGACGCTGAAGCTGCGCGCGAAGGCGGCGATCGAGAAAACGGGCAAGGACCGGGAATCGATCATCGTGACCGAGATTCCGTTCCAGGTGAACAAGGCGAGGCTGATCGAGCACGCGGCGTCGCTGGTGAACGAGAAGAAGATCGAAGGCATCAGCGAGATTCGCGATGAGAGCGACCGCGACGGCATGCGGATCGTGTTCGAGCTGAAGCGCGGCGAGCAGTCCGAGATCGTGCTGAACAACCTGTACAAGCACACGCAGATGCAGGTGAACTTCGGCGTGATCATGCTGGCGATCGTGAACGGGCAGCCGCGCGAGATGGGCCTGTCGGAGGCGATCCGCCGGTTTCTGGACCACCGCGCGGACGTTGTGCGGCGGCGCACCAACTACCTGCTGCGCAAGGCGCGCGAACGCGAGCATATTTTGCTGGGCTTCCAGCGCGCGCTGCGAAACCTGGACGCGGTGATTCAACTGATCCGCGATTCGAAGACGCCGCGCGAGGCCCGGGACAAGTTGATGGCGTTCATCACGCCGGAAGAGGCCAAGCAGTACGCGGCGATGGTGGACGCCGCGGGGCCGCGATTCACCGAGCGGCAGGCGCAGGCGATCATCGAATTGCAATTGCAGCGGCTGACCGGCATGGAGCAGGAGAAGATCCTGAACGAGTTGGCCGAGATCCAGAAACAGATCGCCGAATACGTGGAGATTCTGGGTTCGGAGAAAGTGCTTAAGGGTGTAATTTCGAAGGAACTGAAGGAAGTCCGGAAGGACTTCGGCGACGAGCGACGGACGCAGATCATCGAAGACACGGGCGAGATCCGGCTCGAGGACCTGGTGCAGATGGAAGACGTCGCCGTGACGGCGACGCGCGGCGGGTATCTGAAGCGGACGGCGGTGGATACTTACCGGCGGCAGACGCGGGGCGGCAAGGGACGCATCGGGATGGGGACGAGGGCCGAGGACGTAGTGGAGTCGCTGGTGATCGCGTCCACGCACTCGTATCTGTTGATCTTCACGAATAAGGGGCGGGTTTACTGGCTGAAGATTTACGAGATACCGGATGCCGGGACGACGGGCAAGGGCAAGCATATTTCCGGACTGATTAACCTGACGCCGGACGAGGCGCCGACGGCGTTCCTGCCGGTGAAGGAGTTCGCGGCCGGCCAGTACATCGTGATGGTGACCCGGCACGGGGTGATTAAGAAGTGCGAACTTACCGAGTTCGACAACCCGATGTCGCGCGGCATCATCGCGATTAACATTGACGACGGCGACGAGTTACTCGCGGCGCGGCTGACCAGCGGGAGTCACTTCATCTTCCTGGGCTCGCATGAAGGCATGGCGAGCCGGTTCTCGGAAGAAGAAGTCCGTCCGATGGGACGCGCGGCCCGCGGCGTGCGCGCGATGGACCTGGACGAAGGCGATTACCTGGTTGGCGTCGAAGTCGTCGAGCAGGAAGGTCTGATTCTTTCGATTTCAGAGAACGGATACGGGAAACGCACGCCGTTGGGTGACTACCGGCTGACTTCGCGCGGACGCAAGGGCGTGATCAACATGAAGACGACTCACAAGGTCGGCAAGGTGGTGGATGTGTTGTCGGTAAAGGAAGACACGGACCTCATGATCATCACCAAGGACGGTAAGATCATCCGGATCGAGTCGTCGGAGATCCGGCAGGCGGGGCGGTCGACGCAGGGCGTGCGGCTGGTTCGAATGGAAGAGAACGACCAAGTGGCGGCGGCGAGCGTGATTCCGGAGCCGGAGGCCAACGGCAACGGCGACAACGGACAGGAGGGCTTGCCGCTGCAGTAGCGGCGGGTTCGGTCACATCTTTCGCCAGGTCACGTCCACCTTGATGGGGATCTCATTCTTGATCGGCACGGCCAGGAGGCTTGGCGGGTCGATTTTGAAATCGGAGACCGTTGCGGGGATGGCGCCGGTGATCTCGGTGCCGGCGCCGTGCGCGGTTTGCTGAAACGCGACCTGTT
>JAJYAR010000349.1 GCA_021779435.1 bacterium | reverse complement strand
AGGTCGCGGCCCGCGTCGCGCCGGGTAGCGACTATCCGGTATTCGACACGAAGCTCGGCAAGGTGGGCCTGATGGTCTGCTATGACGGCTTCTTCCCCGAAGTCGCTCGCGAATTGTCGAACCGCGGGGCGGAAATCATCGCCTGGCCGGTCTGGGGCTGCAATCCACTCTTAGCCCAGGCCCGCGCCTGCGAGAATCACGTCTATCTCGTCAGCAGCACCTTCATGGAACCGAAGGACGGCTGGATGATTTCGGCGGTCTTCGATCAAACCGGAAGACCGATCGCTCAGGCGGGGCAATGGGGCACGGTTGCCGTCGCCGAAGTCGATCTGAGCCGGCCGTACATCGGGCCCTACAACCTCGGCGACTTCCGCGCCATGGTGCCCCGGCATCGACCGGTCGTTGAGCCGTAAGGCGAGTACTTCGCCTTCATGCCTGGCGCTGCTTTGTTACGGCGTCCGGCGGGACATTGGTATCAAACACTGTTCGCCATTTGCGGCAGGCTTGCCAGCATGCAGAATCACCTCTACGCCGGGAATTGCTGATGCGGAGTTTATTTTTCGGCCGCCGCTAAACCTGCCGCGACCGGTCCACGCGAGGCCGGCCGTTCCGCCCGCCTCAAGGCGCGACGGCGCCAGAACGCGACCAACACCGCCATCGCCACCCCCAGCCCGCCGAGCCAATACAGCAGGTCGCCATAGCGACCGAGATAGAGCAGGAACTTCAGCCATTCGCCGACCACGCGCGACAGCCCGAGTTCCGATTGCCACCAGGTTTCCGTCGAGATTTCATCGGTGGGCGCGGACACGAGACTGACCTGACGAGACTGGGTCCCCAACATCCGATTGACGACCCAACGGGCCCGCCGGGTGTGGTAACCATTGGTAACCACCAGCACCCGGAGTTTCGGCTTGTCTTCCAGATAGGCTGCCAGGGTCCGCGCCTCGTCGAAGGTCGAGGTCACGCCGTTTCCCACGTACTCGATGGCCGCCTCGGGGACACCTCGCCGCACGAGGACCTCGCGGACCATTTCGTGTTCTGCCGGAAAGATCTTATCCCGGGGCCGGCGTTGATCGGCCACCCTCGGGACGAGCACCCGCCGCGCCAACCCGTGACGCACCAGGACCGCGGCCGCTAGGGGACGGGTGCTGGCATCGCCCCCCAGGATATAGATGCACTCGGCTGGGTGCGGTTTCTCACCGACGTCGAGCCACTCGGCCAGGGCGGGTAGGCAGGTATTGCGACTCGCATACAGCAGCGTCAGCAAAAGCACCAACACGGCCACCGTCCACCCCAGGCGTCGCCAACATTTCATCGCGGCCCCTCGTCGATCGACTGCCAAAAGACCCGTTCGTACTCCTGGACGTTCCAGCGACGAGTCGTGGTCTCCCCCCATCCCCCGAGCCGAACGCGAGCCAGGGATAAGCCGCTGAGCATCGCATGGCGCCACCCCTCACGACGCGTCCACCAGTCGGTCTCGTCGAAGCTCCGGTCCGCCAGCGGCACGATCTGAACCCGATCGGCTTGATCGCGGGGAAGCCGGTGGTCCAGCAGGAGCCGCTTTCGACGGCTGTCAAATTGGTCCCAGAGCAGGGCCACGCGGGCCTGGGGATGTGAAGCCAGCCAGTTGCCTAGCGACGAGGCATCGTCCCACGGGGATTCCCCATCGCGATTCCTGGAGAGGGAGAGGATATCGTGGCGGGCCACGCCCCGCGTGGGAAGCTCGCGATTGGCGACCGCGTTCAGGGACGGGAGTACCCCCAATTCCACCAAGCGGTTAGGCGGTTGCGGCAGCAGGAGGATCCGCTTCTGCGGTGCGGACTCGTAAAGGCGGGTCACGGCATCGAAGTACCGGCCATCGCCATAGGAGAGATCCTTGGCCGGGATCGCGACGAAATCGGTGGTCGCGGGTGACGCAGGGGCAATCAAACACCGCGCCAGACCGCGGAACACGATGCGGTGCGCGGCGACGAGGGCGACAAGGGCCACGGCGAGGACTCCCGCCACGACATGACGCCGCCGCCACCTGCGTGGCGGTATCGAAGGCTGATTCGCTGGGGGTCCGATTGGGTCCGTCGCCGAAGCCCTCCTTGTACCACTGAGGTCCGATGCCTACTGCCTCCCGGCAGAAAGAGGCGGAGCTGAGACGTGTCGGATCGTGGACGCGGACGAGTCTGACCCTTGCACGGCTCTCGCCGCCGACGCGGTCCAAGAAGTACCTCAGCGATCGAGCCGCTGAACCAAGGGCAAGCGGTCAAAATCGATTAACGTCTAATTGAACTGGATCGCGCGGGCATGGGGGATCGCCCGGGAACCGTACCCCCCGCCGTCGGGAAACCATAGTAGTGGGAATAGTTCATGTAGGTCGCGCCAATCCCGGTCGGGGCGAACACGCGGTGCTCCATCTCGTCGAGTTGCTTCCCCGTGGACCTGATCTGGGCCGTATTCTGCTGAATCGCCACCCCCTGTTGTTCTAACCCAAGGCTCTGCCGCTGAAGGGCATTCTGCAATTCGATTTGGGGCCGCACGTAACTGTTGTAGTTCCCCAGCGGTCCTGCCGCCCCCTTGGGCGCAAACAGTCCCCACCATGGGCTCGCACCAGGATACCCAGGATTGTAGCCCCCTTGTCCATACGCCACCGGCTGGCCGAGAACGACCGCGGCAACCACCAGTAGTCCCAGGAACCCAGGAATCGCTCGCACGGGCGGTATCTCCTCTCCGGTGGGTGGGCGGCGTTTTTCCGCCGGCCGCGTCACCCCTGCGCGACAAGTCCCGAGGGGATGGGTTCTTCAGACGCGTCCTTGGCAACGCGGCTCCCCCAGGATCGAATCAATCGGTGGTATCGACCACGAGGACCTGGCAACTTGCCCAATTAATCAAATCACGAAAGGGCCGGGGCACGTCGCTGGGGCCGCTGCCGGAAACAGGCCCACCCGGCGGACACTCCCGCGAACAGGCCCCAGACAAGGAACGAGGACGGTTCGGGGCTGTTCGTGATGTCTGCGTTTTGAACGTCGTCGTCGGTAATGCGAGCCGTTGCCCCGCGAACGTCGAACGGATCCGGATCGCACCGAGTTCCCAGGAGGTTTGCAATGCCAGTGTCGCTGGCCGTCAACAAGGTGGAGGTGCCGGGCGTAACGCCGGTAAACGTGAACGTACCCAGGAGGACTCGATAGCCGGAAAGGTACGGTTCCGGAGCGAAGCCGTTTTTGAGACCGGAATCGGAGACCGATCCGTTCCCGAGGTCAGTACCGACGTTCGAGAAATCGGTCACATTTCCCTGAAGAGACGTCAAACTCGCGACCGTCGTGTCGTTCGACGACACCTTTACGCCCGTACTGAAGAGCCCGATGGTATGGTCGCCCGGGATCACAAGTTGCGAGGGATATCCGGACAATTCGATGGTTTCCACGAGGTACAGGCTCACGTCCACAAGCCCGCCGGGACTCACCGAATACGTCGGCTTGTCGAAGGCGTAGGAATAGGAGTAGCAAGCCTCCCCGGAGCGTGGCCAGGCAAGAGCAACAAGAAGCAAGCCGGCGAAGACGACCCATCGGCGCATCACATCACCTCCTGGCGTGCAACTCCCGCCGCGAAGCGGGCGGCAGTCCACCGTCGTAAGAATTCCGGTGCCCTTGAAAGCCCGTGCGATCTGGCCCGATCGCGTCTGTTCCGTTCCCGAATGGGACCTAGGCGTGAAGCTACCACGATGAAGTACCGACGTCAACCAGCCAATCCCGAATTATTTCATTTTCGGCTTGGCTGAGCGCGACGCGGCCAGTGACCGCCGCC
>JAJYAR010000348.1 GCA_021779435.1 bacterium | reverse complement strand
GTCGTGGTGCCGGAGGCGGCGCGCTTCATGGGGCGGGGCCTCGATTTTTGCCTGGATGTGTTCGACTACACCTCCAGGACCGTCGGGGAGATCGCAGCACTGTGCCGGCTCAACCCCGGTCGCGTCGCCGAGGGCCCCGGCTGGGTGCTGGAGCGGCTGGTCGGGGCCGACCGCACGAGCTGCTTCGAGATCGAACGCCTCACCTCATCCAGCCACTGCGGCCTCATCGGAGACGGGCGCTTTTCGGTCGTGATCCAGACCCGCGGCAGGGGCCTCATTTCCTCGGGCTCCCAGTCGCATGCGATGTGCTGCGGGCAGGCGTGTTTTGTCGCCGCTTCTGCCGCGTCGACGGTATTCTCGCCCGGCGAGCCGGACTGCGAGTGGCTGGTCTGCAGGCCCGCCGTGCGCCAATGAACGAAGCCGTATCACCATGAAAACCATCAGCTCGATCGTCCTGACGACCCTGGCAATCCCCGGAGCGCTCAACGCGCAGGAACCGCGTGGCGTGCCCGGAGACTCGATTCTCACGGGAACCGTCTACAATGTATTTCACTCCGAATACGCGACGGACCAGGAGTTCTTTCACGCGGTCGACCGGGACATTCCCGCGATTGCGGCGGCGCACCTGAAGGACGTCATGATCTTCCCCATGAGCCAGTGGGATCCCGCCACCCGGCAACTGCGCTGGACGAGGACGGACTACCTGGTCCGCAAGATCGAGGAGAACCATTTGAAATTCGTGCCCCTGCTCCTAAAGGAGGAGCAGTGCGGGTCGTACTTCCCGATTTGGAAGTTTCGCGAACTCGGGCTCTGGTCTGCGAGCGATGTCGACAACGGGAATCCAAACAACCGGGAAAACGTCGATTTCGCCGACCCTCGTGTGTATCCGCTCGTCGAAGATTACATCCGGCAGGTGGTGGGGCGTTACGGCCACAGCCCGGCCCTGGACTTTTACAATGTCTGGAACGAGCCGCACTACAGCTCCACGGCGCCTCACGTCGTCGAGCGCTTCCGGGGCTGGCTGCTGAAGAAGTACGGGTCGCTCGGCGCCCTGAATCGGTCCTGGGGCGACGACTACGACGACTGGCGCGATGTGTCACCGTTTCTCAATGACGACTGGGACTCGTCGATGCCGCAGACCGACTGGACCCTGTTTCGCAACGAGCTCGACGGGGACCTGCTGGGCCGCCTGACCGCACTGGTGCGCAGCCTTGATCCCGTTCACCCCGTGAATGCGAATCCGGTCGGCACGCCCTTCGCCACCTTTGGCGGTTTCGGCGGCTACAACACCGACAACTGGCAGTTCACGCCTTACGACGATTTCAACGGAGCGTCCTATTATCCCGACGCCTGGGCGCGGGATCACGGACTGAACCGGGCGCCGCAGTGGTTTCACGACCTGAGTTTCGACGTCTTCCGCTGCGCGGCGGAGCCGAAGGACTACATCCTGACGGAACTCTACACGAACGCGAAGTCGGGGCTGACGCTGGGCGGCTATCTGGATGCGGACACCGCGCGCGAGATCGCGTGGACGGCACTGGCCAATGACTGCAAGGGAATCCTCTGGTGGAAGTGGCAGCCGTTCATGCGGGGACGCCAGTCGCTGGGGCGGGGGCTGACCCGCCTGGATGGCTCGCTGGCCCCGAGAGGGCAGGCCGTGCGCGACTTTGCGTCAGTCATTGAACAGCACGGGCGGCTGTTGCGCGCGGCGCGCCTGGAGCGCCCGCAGGCCGCGATCGTGGTCGACATGGCCGGACTGCTGAAGGTGCTCCAGCAGCAGGGCGAACCGCGTACGCAAACGTTCATGTATCGCGACATCGCGGGCGTTTTCCGGGCGCTGGACGGGGCGAACATCCCTGTCGACATCCTGCGCGCCGACCTGGGGCTGCGGACGGAGGAGCTGCGGCGCTACAAGGTGCTCATCCTTCCGTTTCAGGTGGTCATGCGACGTGAAACCGCCCGCGAACTCGAGGACTACGTGCGAGCGGGCGGTTGCGTGATCGCGGATGCGCGCACGGCGACCCTCGACGAGCTCGATTTCGCCTATGCGAAGAACCCCGGTGGAGGGCTCGACGGGTTGTTCGCTGCGGAGCGGAGCGATTGGATCGCGCTGCCGAAGACGTTCGGCGTCCACGTAAACGCCCCGGGCGTCTGGGCGGGTGGGTTCGACGGTGTCGATTTTCGCGAGAACCTTCGAGTCGGGCCGGAGGCCTCGGTGGAGGGGGTGTTCGATGACGACCGGTCGCCGGCGCTGGTGCGCCACCGCTTCGGGCGGGGGACGGCCTGGCTCTCCGCCGTCCCGCTCGGCGCGGGCGCGTTCGAAAAAGGGGCGCGAAGTGCAGCCGACCTCATTGTCACGTTGTGCCGGAGCGCGGGCGTGACGCCCCCAGCGGACTATGTCTCCGCTTCGCCGCAGCTCCCGATGATCCGCGTGCATGACCGGGGCGATGAGCGCGTCGTCTATGTGGTCAATGCCGGCGGCGAGGCCTTGTCCGGCGACCTTCGTCTCGCGTACCTTCCGGGCAAGGGGCCTGTGGCGGTGGTGGACCTGCTGACGGGCCGCGTGTTAGCCGACCGGTCGGAGGGGGCCGGCATCCGGGTTCCGTTGGCCCTCCCGGCCGAGGGCGTGGCTGTGCTTCATCTCAAACGCCGTTGAGCGGGTCGGCCCGCTCCTCGGCGCGCCGGAGCGCGGCCTGAAGCGGGCACCGCATGAGGTCCACGTCGCGATCGGATCGATACGCCTGGAGCAGGTCCCTGGACCGTTGTGCGAGCATGCGTCGCACCTCCCGGCGCTTGCCGCGCACGCGGGGGATGCTCATCGAGTCGTAGGCGGTGGTCTGGTGTCGCATCCAGGCGATCGTGGCCGCCTCGGCGCGTTCCTGCACAGGGATGCGCTCAGTGCGCGCCACCGTGCCGCTGCCGACGGGAACCGCGTGCGCGGCGATCAGGGTCGCGAGCGCCTCCGCGTGGGGGCGATGCCGGGGATGAAAGCCGAGGAACGCCAGCACGGCCTCCCTGAACTCAACCTCGTAGGATGCCTGCTCGACCGCACGTCGACGGCGTCCGGCGTCGAGCTTTCGCTGATACGACGGGTCCTCCCTTTCCGCGGCGAGTCCGGCGCGCAGCGCCTCGATCCGTTCGGCGGGAGCCCAGATGCCGCGCGAAAACCGCTTTCGCCCGAGCAGCTCGATCACGGTCCACGAGGGGCCGTCCGCCTTGATGCGCCGGCTCAGGGCGGCATCCCCGGGCGGAAGCAGTGCCCAGCCGTCGGGCACCGCCAGGACGCGGCCCTCCAGCGAGAGGACGTGGCGGGGTTTGCCGAAGGGGCGGACTTCGATCGATTCGTTTGGCACGCGGGAAGGCAGCTGTATCCAGATCCTTCGTTCAAGCCCGGAAACAGGCCGGACTGAGGGTCGTTTTGACGCGGTTGGCGACGCGTGCGTACGCGGCAGGTGACGTTTTCGTGACGGAACGTGGTAGGTGTTGATTGCGCGCGAGGCGGTCCGATACACGGGCCCTCTATGAAGATTCGGTGGCGTGAAAACCTCACTGTGGGAAAGAAGATTGCCGGCGGTTTCGGCATCGTGGTGTGCATCCTCCTGGTGCTCACGGCGACCTCCTACCTGGCGCTGCGCCGGGCGGGCGGGAATCTCAACACCTATTCGGGGAGCGTCGGCGAGGCCCGTCTCGGCGCGGCGGTGGGATCCGCGTTGACCGACTTTCGCCTGCATGCGGATGCCTATCTCGCCCATCACGATACGCTGACCGGCCTCGCCAACCGCTTCCAGTTCGAG
>JAJYAR010000347.1 GCA_021779435.1 bacterium | reverse complement strand
TGTAGATCGAAACGCTCGCGTTGCGGGTGAAGTCACCCGAGCCGCCGATGCCGTTCATCAGGTCGCGGCCCATGACGTGCGTCGAGTTCACGTTGCCGAACAGGTCAACCTCGATGGCGGTGTTGATCGTGATGAGACCGAGGCGACGGACGAGTTCCGGGCTGTTGGAAATCTCCTGCGGGCGGAGCACCATGCGCGGACGGAAGTACTCGATGTCGTTGTAAATGGTCTGGAGCTTCTCCGGGGAGACCGTCAGCGAGCAGCCGCTGGCAAAGGTGCACTTGCCGGACTTCACGAGGTCGATGACGGAGTCCTGGATGACTTCCGTGTACATCATGAACGGAGGAATGCTGGAGCTGGAGCCGAGGGCACCGATGACCGCGTTGGCGATGTTGCCCACGCCGGACTGCAGCGGGAGGAACGACGACGGGATACGGCCCGCGTGGAGTTCGGCGACCAGGAACTTGGCGACGTTCTCGCCGATCTTGTTCGTGACCGCGTCGGGGGCGTCGAAGCCACCGACCTCGTCCTTGCCGTTCGTCTTCACGATGCCGGCGATCTTGCTCGGGTCGATCTTGATGACCTTCGAGCCCACGCGATCCTTCGGCGAAAAGATCGGGATCTCGCGGCGGTGCGGCGGATCCGCCGGTTCGTACAGATCGTGGAAGCCGTTGAGGGCCGCCGGATGATAGGAATTCAGCTCGATGAGCACGCGCTCAGCCATGCGAACGTAGGTGTTCGCGCAGCCGACCGAGGTCGTGAGGGTGATCTCGCCGTCGGGCGTGACGCTGCAGGCCTCGACGATGGCCCAGTCAACCTTGCCGAGGACGCCGCTGCGGGCCGTCGTCTGCATGGCCGAAAGATGGAGATCGAAGAACCGGGTCTTCCCCTCGTTGATCGACTTCCGGAGCGTCGGATCCGACTGGTACGGAGTGCGCCAGGCGATCGCGTCCGCCGCCGCGAGGGCGCCGTCGAGCGATTTTCCAGTGGAGGCACCGGTCATGATGCCGAGCTTGAACGGCCTGCCGGCCGCGTGCTCAGTCTTGGCCCGTTCGGCGAGCGCCAAGGGAATGACCTTGCACGCGCCGGCTGCGGTAAAACCGCCGAAGCCAATGGTATCGTTGTGATTGATAAGTGCCGCCGCCTGTTCAGGCGTGAGGATGGGAAGACCCTTTGTCATACAAAAAGAAGGAAGAGCGTGCCATAGCGCTGATCGCACCGCTGCGCAGCGCTTGGCGCACGTGCCGCGAATCTTGGCACCTGCCGCGCCGTCGGGTCAACGCGCGTCGGAGGCGGCGGCTGCGGACGGTTCGATTCCGCCTTCCACACGCATCGAACTTCGTCGCCATCGTCATGAATCGCGCTAGGCAGTTCGTCGTGCTCTCCCAGTTTCTCCGCCGGAATCTGCGTCTGGCCGCACTTTGCCTCGCGGCCGTTTCCGCCCATGCTGGCTCACGCGCAATGGCCTCCACACACCATGTTTACTTCGGAACGTACACCCGTTCCACAAGCCGTGGCATCTACGCCACCACCCTCGACGACACCACCGGCGCCCTCACACCGCCTGTCCTGCTCGCCGAAACCGCAAACCCGTCCTGGATCACATTTTCACCCGACAAGCGGTTTCTCTACGCCGTGAACGCCACGCGGGCGCAGGCCGTCGGTTTTGCCGTAAACCCGTCCGACGGCACCCTTAGCCCGCTGCCGGCTCAGACCGCGACGGAGCCCGCCAATGCTCCGGCTCATCTGGTTGTCGACGCCACCGGACGCATGCTGATCGCAGCCAACTATGGCGGCGGCTACGTGGCCTCGATGCCGATCCGGCCGGACGGCACCCTCGGTGAGCCTGCGATCATCCAACACACCGGCAGCGGTCCCGACCCGAAGCGACAGGAGAAGCCGCACGTGCATTCAGTAACACTTTCTCCGGACAACCGGTTCGCCATCGTCTGTGACCTCGGGCTGGATCGGATCTTCACGTATGCGCTCGATCCCGTGAACGCCGCGCTCACGCCGGCAAATCCGCCGTTTGCCGTCGCGGCACCCGGCTCCGGCCCGCGACACTTCGCCTTCGCCCCCAGCGGACGCCGCGCGTACAACATCACCGAGATGGGCGCCACCGTCGTGGGATACGACTACGACGCCGAACGCGGTGCTCTGACACCGTTTCAGACCGTCTCGACCTTGCCGCCGAAATTCGACGGCCAGAAGTGGGCGGCCGAGGTCCGCATCCATCCCAACGGCCGCTACCTCTACGCCTCGAACCGCGGCCACGACAGCATCGCGGTGTTCGCCATCGACGCGGGAAATGGACGATTGACGCCAGTCGAGACCGTCCCGAGCGGCGGAAAAGTCCCCCGAAATTTCGCCCTATCACCGAACGGCAGATGGCTCGTCTGCGGCCATCAGGACTCGGACAACGTCACCGTTTTCAGCGTGGATTCCACAACCGGGCGGCTGACGAAAACCGCACACACCATCGCGGTCCCGATGGCCGTCTGCGTGCAGTTCTACGACTGAGCATCTCACGGTTTGTCTGCCGGGCGCGAACTGCCCGGCTTCCGATCAGCAGGTGAGGGCCAGCGGCCCGCGCTCCCCGGGTCGACCGCTGCATCGTCGTAGGTTTCATGGGTAGGAAGGTCTGTACGGCAGCCCCAGTATCGCCGAATCAGTCGGTTGGGTTTATACTGTCGTCGTGAAACCCACATCACCCGCATTGTCACGAGCGCGTCGAAAGCGGACCCTATTGTCACCGGCACTCCTCGGCACGGCGTTCCTCCTGGTCACGTCCTCGCTTTCGGCCCAAGGCGATGGCAACGCATTCACGTTCCTTTTCCCCGGTCTGTCGGATGCGCCTCCGCGGTTCGTTTTCACCGCAATGACGGAGTTCACGGAAGCCGGGAGGAAACGCGGCCCGGCGTCCCCTGAGCATCCCACGTATTACATCACGCACTCGATGGGATACCAATCGAAGGGGGATGCCATCAAGGAGACCCAGGCAGCTCAGGAGGACGTTGAACCAGTCCTTGTGGAGGCGCTTGCAAAAACCGGCTTTCGAAAGGCTGGCCCGCAGGACCGGCCCCAGATTGCGATCATTTACATGTGGGGAACCCACAACACGCTGGACCGCGAGTACGACGCGGCATCGTTTCGGAACGGGATGGACCGGGCGGCGCTGGTCGGCGGAACCCGCTGGGCGAACCGGCTCGGCCGCGCGGTAAACGACACCGAGGACCTGGTCGATGCGATGGGGCCCACGAACGTATTCCAGCACATGAGCCCAATCCGCGTGTTCACCTATCTCGAGAAGAACGAGCGGCTGCTAAATCAGGTGAGCGGAAGCTGCTACTTCGTCGTAGCCTCTGCGTACGACTACGACCTTCTTGCGAAAAACCAGCGCCAGCTGCTTTGGCGGACGCGGCTGACCGTGGCGGCCAACGGCGTGTCACAAAAGCAGTCGCTCCCAAGTCTGATCTCGTACTCGGCACCGTACTTCGGACGCGAGATGAAGGAGGCCGAGATCGTGCGGCTGCCTGCTGTCCCGGCCGGGCATGTGAAAATGGGGGACCCGAAGGTCGTTAGGTAGGCGGCGCACCCGCTCAGGCCCGCAATTTCCTCCTCTGTCGGCGGCAGCGCGGACGGCCCGCCCGCCCTGTCTCCCCGCGCATAAACCGGCCTTCTGCGACGGGGCCGGAGGTCGAGGGGGGCTAATCTCGTTCGCGGGGGCCCCCCGGTCCGTTGACTCGCCGCCACTGCCAAGCAGGGTTAGGGGGCACTCCCACCCATGGTCAGCCCCCAC
>JAJYAR010000346.1 GCA_021779435.1 bacterium | reverse complement strand
GAATGGCACGCCGATGGCCATCAACCCCATTCTGCGCAGCATCGTCATCGACCAGTGGGGCGCGGACGTGGTGTCGAGCGACGGCGGAGCGGTCTCACTGCTGGTCAAGCCGCGCCACAGCTTCCCGAACCAGGAAGCCGCCGTGGTCGCCTGCATCAAGGCTGGCGTCAACCAATTCCTCGACCGCTACAGGGACGAGGTGAAAGCGGCGCTGAAAGACGGCTCACTCACGGAGTCCGACATCGACAACGCGCTGCGCCGCAAATTTCGCATCGAGATCAAGCTCGGCCTGCTCGATCCGCCGGAGATGGTTCCTTACGCTCAGATTCCATATGAAATCAATGACTGCGAAGCCCATCACCAGCTTTCTCTGCAGATGGCGCGTGAATCTATCGTGCTCCTGAAGAACGAGGGAAACCTCCTGCCGCTGCGGAAGGATCTGAACACGATCGCCGTGATCGGCCCCGACGCGGACGCGCCGGACGTGCTGCTCGGCAACTACAACGGATCGCCCGGCGACTCGGTCACGCCGCTGCGCGGCATTCGCCGGGCGGTAGCCGAAGGGACGCACGTGGTCTACGCGCAGGGGGCCGAGTTGGCGGACGGATTCCCGATTCTGGTGCCGCTGCCGGCGAGCGTGTTCGACTCAGGCGGCGGTCCCGGGCTGCGCGTGGCGTACTTCGCGAGCCATGACTTCCAGGGCGCGCCGATCGATTCGGCCGCGGACTCGACGGTCAGTGTCGTGTGGGGCGCGGCCGCCCCGCGGCCGGGCATGAACCCGGGCGACTTCGGTGTCCGCTGGACCGGCGTCTTCCGGGCGCCCGCGACCGGCATCTACACGTTCCAACTCTCGGGCACCGTGAAGTTCGACCTCTGGCTGGACGATACGCTGGTGCTGTCCTCGGCCGCCGCCACGCGCCGACGCGGCGCGGCCGACTCCGCGCTGCAGGCCGGAGAATTCGCGACGCCGGTGACGCTACGCTCGAGCGTTCCGCTCGACTCGGGGCGCGCGTACCGGTTCCGTCTCGAAGCGTCGCAGACCGGCGGCGATGCGCGGCTCCATCTCGCGTGGGCGCCACCCAACGACTGGCTCGTGTCGCAGGCCGTGGACGTCGCGTCGCGTGCCGACCTGAAGAGCGATCTGCTGAAAGAGCTGGAGAAGCACAAGGCCACACGCACCTGATCGGAATCCGTCCTCCTTGCAGCGCCATCTTGCACCGGGTCTGATGGTTGCCTGATACGCCAATGCGCGCCCTAATCTTCCGCTGGGGCATTTGGATTTGTGGTCTAAATATTACGGGGATTTCTGTGCATCAAGGATGAGGACGGAAGGAGGCCCCATGGAGAAGCGCGCCGGGTTGTGGCTGTGGTCTCTTGTCGCGCTGATTGCGTGTTTGCAAAGTGCCGCATGCGTGGGCACGCCGGTGGCGTTTCATTCCGTCGCTTTGTCTCCCAGCACGCCGCAAGTCATCGGACAGGGCCCCACGCACACGCTTTCGATCATGGCCTCCGTACGCAATGATTCGTCGGGCGCCGGCGTCACTTGGGCGCCTCCGGCACATGGGACCCTCACCGGTGCGACCACCACGTCCGTCACCTATGTCGCTCCGACGGTCGCCGCCGGCCAATCCGTTTCCGATAGCGTGAAGGCCACCTCGGTAACCTATCCGTCGCAGTCGGCGTCTCTCGCCATCACCGTCGAGGGTGCACCCCTGATCACCACGACCTCTCTGCCATCGGGCAATTGGGGCAGCCAGTATTCCGCCACGATCAACGAAACCGGCGGTGTGCCTCCCTTCTCCTGGTCCATCGTCGCGGGTTCGCTGACCCCAAACTTGACGCTCGGCTCCAGCACATCGAGTTCCGTCACGATTTCCGGCATCCCCCAGTCGCAGACCAATTCGAGTTTCACGATACAGGTGGCTGATTCCGCCGGGCAGACCGGCACGGCCGGGCTGAGCATCACTATCGGGCCTCCGCTCCCGCTGCAGGTGACGACCGCCTCGCTCCCCAATGGAGCGCTTAATTCCCCCTATCCCGCGACGACCCTGCAGGCTACCGGCGGCGTGCCACCCTATTCCTGGACGCTCACCACCGCTCCGTCCTCCTTCCCGCCGGGACTTACCCTGGCAAGCAGTGGTTCCATCAGCGGCACGCCCACGCAGCTCGGGACATTCAATTTCACCGTGCAGGTCGCCGACAGCATCGGGACCACGCCCGCCACGGCTTCGCTTAGCATCACCATCAGCAATCTTGCCCAGCTCAGCGGCAACTACGCTTTCGAGTTCAGCGGATTCAATTCGAGCGGCGATGCCATCGTCGTCGCCGGCAGCTTCACGGCGGATGGAAAAGGCAACCTAACGAGCATTCTCGAGGACCTCAACTCCGTTGGAGGAACGCCGCAAAGCCCCGCGGCGACCACCGGCACGTATACCGTCGGGGCGGGGAATATCGGCACGCTGAATTTTTCGGGATTGCCCGGCAAGCCTTCGTATAGCTTTGTCAACGACGCGACCGGCTCCTACGGCCGCATGATCGAAACCGATTCCAGCGGCACGCGCGGCTCGGGCCAGATTGAAAAGCGCACAGTGAGCACATGCGCGGCGAACACCATCAACGGCAACTGGGTCTTCGGAATCACCGGCCAGCACATCAACCAGACGGGACTTGCGCCGGCCGGCCCCACCGTCGTCGTCGGCAGCTTCCTGGCCACGCCGTCGGGTACTGTGGGCACTGCGGGCTCCATTTCGAGCGGAGAAGAGGATTCGAACTGGCCGGGGGGCGTGACGATTTCGAGCGGCAGCCAGGGCGATTTGAGCTTGTCCGGAACCTTCAATACCACTTCGCAGTCCACCCGTTGCTCGATGTCACTTTCTTTCACCCTGGGAGCGATGAACTTTGACGTTTACCCGGTCACTGCTTCGGAGGCCTTTCTCGTCGAGACCGACACGGTCAGCGCAACGTCCACTCCTGCCGAGCCCTTTCTGATGGCCGGAAAAATGCTCGCCCAGGTCGGAGCGCCGTTTGTCGGCCTTACCGGGAGCACATTCACGGCGACCTCCGTGGCCGGGATGCTCGGACAGTATCCAACCAATGGCTCCTATGTGCCGGATGTTGCGTTGATCTCGCTCGCCGGCACTGGTTCCTCCGCCTACACCATCTCGATCCTCGAAAACCGGGCCGGGACGATCACCCCCTACGCCCCCATCGGCATGACTTTCACCCTGCAGGATCAATATGGCCGCGTCAACTCGGGCATCACGACGCCCATGGCGCTGATCTTATATATCGTCAACAACAACGAGGCGTTTGCCATCGGCGAGACCCTCAGCAACAGCGGCATCCCCATTCCGCAGTTCGGCCTTCTCGAACCCCAATCCACTGGGCCCTTTTCCGCCTCGACGATTGCCGGATTGTTCGCGCAGGGAACCGCGCCTCCCGCCACTTCTCCCGTGCAGGACTTGGTCGGTTCGTACACGCTGGCTGGTTCCTCGTCCACGGCCGGCACCATCACGGGCACGCAGGAACAGAGCACGTCGGGCGGCTCGACCTCCGGTTCGGTGACCGGCACGTACTCGCTGACTTCGACGGGATCCACCGATGGAAGCGGGACGTATGTTTTGACGGCGCCGTCGTCCTCCAACGCCGCGTTCTATATCGTCTCGCCGACCAAGCTGGTCGGCATTTCGACGACCTCGGGCGACGCGGACCCGGTCCTGTTGTTCTTGGGGAATTGCGCGAGCACGTGCGGGGAGGATTGATTTCGGCGCGCGCGGCATGGAGGAGGGACCGCGCGCCGCGTC
>JAJYAR010000345.1 GCA_021779435.1 bacterium | reverse complement strand
GGATGCGGCATCGACCTCGATCAGGTCGACGAAGCGTCCCTCGTCGATCTCGCGGCAGGCGGCGCAAACGCCGCAGGGATTGGAACCGGCGCCGACCTCGCAATTCAGGGACTTCGCCAGGATGCGCGCGACCGTGGTCTTGCCGACGCCGCGGGTGCCCGTGAACAGGAACGCGTGGTGCACCTTGCCGGTGTCAAGCGCGTTCGCGAGCGCGCGCAGCACGTGCTCCTGACCGACCATTTCGGAGAATTTCTTGGGGCGCCATTTGCGCGCCAGAACGACGTAGCTCATGGATCCCAGTTTAGCCGGGAACGCGCCCGGCGGCGGACTTTGGTTTCATAGGGAGGCGGCCCGCGCCAGCAGGACTCCGGCGCCCGACTTGATGCCACTACCGCTGCTCCCTTCCGGGCCTGACGGGGTTCGCGGCCAGTCGTCGCGAAGATGCAAACGCGAGCCGCCATGGACTCATGATAACAATTGGCGGAGAGGGAGGGATTCGAACCCTCGAACACCTTTTGGGGTGTTACTCACTTTCCAGGCGAGCGCCTTCGACCACTCGGCCACCTCTCCGCACGAGACTCACAGCGGGCCGCAAGGGTACCGGAGCGGGCCCGGGCGAGCAAATCTACCCGCCGGCGGCGACTCCCCTCGGTGCGTCGCGATATTTCGGCGGCGCGTCCAGACAGGCATCCTTGGGACCGCGCGGCGGCGGCGCGACCGCGGGCGCCGCCGGAATGACCAGCACGTCTTCCACGTCCGGGGAATCCATGCCGACGGGCACCCGCAGCGGCGGCGCCTCGCGCGCAACCTGGTACTCCTGGACCGCGTTGCAATTCTCGCGCAACGCGTGACAGCCGCCGGTCAGCGCGGCCAGGCACACGAATATCAGGGTTCGACGAATGGTCATGCAGCTTGATCCTTGATTGAAACGCCGGCGGCGCGCATCGCGCGCAGCACGGTCTCTTGATGGGCGCCGGACAGTTCCACCAGCGGCAAACGTATCGTGGGTCCGATCAGCCCCATGCGGGCCACCGCCCACTTTACCGGGATCGGGCTCGCCTCGACGAACAAATCCCGGTGCAGCAGGCTGAGCGTGCCGTCGATCGCGCGCGCGCCGGCCGCATCCCCCGCCAGCGCGGCGGCGCAGGCCGCGTGCATCCGGCCCGGCGCGACGTTGGCGCTCACCGAAATCACACCCTTGGCGCCCGCGCCGATCCACTCGATCGCGCTCGCGTCATCGCCGGACAGCACGCTGAATTCCGGCGGACAGGCGTCCAGCAGCTGGCGGGCCCGTTCCACGGAGGTGGTCGCGTCCTTCAGGGCCACGATTTGCGGGTTGCGGGCGAGCCGGCCGACGGTCGCCGGCAGCAGATCCACCGCGGTGCGGCCGGGGACATTATAAAGGATTACCGGCACCGCCGACGCAGCCGCCGCGGCGCTGAAGTGCCGAAACAGCCCTTCCTGAGGCGGCTTGTTGTAGTACGGGGTGACCACCATGACGCCGTCGACGCCCAGCCGCGACAGGTGCTTCGTGCGGGCGACCGTTTCGGCGGTCGAGTTCGTGCCGGTGCCGACGATGACGGGCAGGCTGCCGCGGCAGCGATCGACCGCCCTGCGCGTCAGCTCAGCGATCTCGTCCAGACCAAGCGCCGGCGACTCGCCGGTCGTGCCGGCGACGACGATTCCGTCCGTCCGCTCCTGCACGTGAAAATCGAGCAATCGATCCCAAGCCGCCCAGTCGAGCGAGCCGTCGGCGGTCATCGGCGTGACAATTGCGACCAAACTACCGGAAAACATCGGTCCTCTCCGCGGGGGGTTAACGGCGCCTACAGGCCCGCTACCATAAGTGGGCGGGCCGGCCGCTGGCAAGCGGAGAGTCGCCCGAATAATCGCTAGTCGGGACGATCCTTAGTAGAATTCGCGCACAATGAAACAACACATCGTGATTTCCGCGGTCGGCACCGACCGCATCGGCATGGTCCACGAACTGACGAAAGCGGTCGCCGACGGCGGCGGCAGCGTCAGCGAGAGCCGGATGACCTCGTTGGGCAACGAATTCGCGATGTTGCTGCTGGTCACCGGCAACTGGCACACCCTCGCCAAATTGGAGGGAGAATTCAAGAAACTGGCCGACGCGACCGGGATCAACATCCAACTGCGCCGCACCGAGGCCAGGGCCGCCCGCAACGACATGCTGCCCTATTCGATCGACGTCGTCTGCCTCGATCAGACCGGGATCGTCGCATCGATGACCGGCTTCTTTTCGCAGCGGGGTGTGGACATCGCCGAACTCTCCACGCGCACCTACGCTGCGGCGCACACCGGGGCGCCGATGTTCTCGATCCAGATGATCGTCAATGTCCCGAGCCGTCTGCACATCGGCGTGCTGCGCGAGGAATTCATGGATTTCTGCGACCACCAAAATTTGGACGCGATTTTCGAGCCGGTCAAGAGCTGAAGTTCACGCGATGGCCACCGTCACGATCGGCAGGAAAGCCCCGCAATTCACGCTCGACGGCACCGGGGGAAAATGGGCGTCCGCCGACGCGCTCGGCGCGCCGCTGGTGCTGTATTTCTATCCGCGCGACAACACGCCCGGGTGCACCAAGGAGGGGCAGAGCTTCGCGGCCCGGCACGCCGCGTTCCGCAAATGCGGCGCGACGATCCTCGGCATCTCGCCGGACAGCGTCGAATCGCACGGGAAATTCAAGATGAAAATGGGTTTTCCGTTCGACTTGCCCAGCGACCCATTGCGGCGCGCGTGCACGCTGTATGACGTGATCAAGGAAAAGAGCCTCTACGGCAGGAAGTTCCTCGGCGTCGAGCGCAGCACGTTCCTGATAGACGACAAGGGCGTTTTGCGCCAGGAGTGGCGCAAGGTCCGGGTCGATGGCCACGCCGAAACCGTGCTGGCGGCGGTGAAGGCACTGTGACCGCCGCGACGCGGTCGCGGCCGCCGCGCGAGCGCCGGATTTTCGTGCTCGACACGAACGTGCTGATGCACGACCCGACGGCGGTGTTCCGCTTCGAGGAGCACGACGTCTACATTCCGATGATCGTTCTCGAGGAACTGGACGCCGGCAAGAAGGGCCTGTCCGAATCGGCCCGCAACGTCCGCCAGGTCAGCCGCTTCCTCGATGAACTGATGCAGGGAGCGACCAAGACGCAAATCGACCGCGGCCTGCCGCTGCCGGCCGAAGCGCCGATCAACCACGGCAAACGCCCGCCGGGCGGCCGCCTGTTCTTCCAGACCGCGCTGCTGGAGTCGGCCCTGCCGGACAGCCTGCCCGGCCACGGCGCCGACAACGCGATATTGGCGAATACGCTCGCGCTGCAACAGAAATTTCGCAAAGCGCGCGTCACCCTCGTGTCCAAGGACATCAATCTACGGATCAAGGCCGCGATCGTCGGCGTACACGCAGAGGATTACTCGAGCGACAAAACGATCGAGGATGCGGACCTGCTGTCCAGCGGTACGCACGAACTGCCGGCGAATTTCTGGGACAAACACGGCAAGGGCATGGAGTCCTGGCAGCACCAGAGCCGGACCTTTTATCGGGTGCGCGGCCCCCTGGTCGGCGAGTGGCAGCCGAATCAGTTCGTCCATGAGCACGGCACCGGCGGCGACGGCTTCGAGGCGCGGGTTCGCAGCCTGGAGCAGGACTCGGCGATCCTCGAGCTGACGATGGACTACCGCACGGAGCGCAACAACGTCTGGGGCGTCACCGCGAGAAACCGCGAACAAAATCTGGCCTTGAACCTGCTGATGGATCCGGAGATCGACTTCGTGACGATCCTCGGACCT
>JAJYAR010000344.1 GCA_021779435.1 bacterium | reverse complement strand
CGCCTCCAGCTGCTCCCCACCCCGCATTGCTGCGACGCAGTTGCTTTCGGCTGCCGCCGGCTTCCTGTCTTCCGACGGGTTCAGACTTTCACTGACTGAGTTCATGGCATTGATGACGCACTAGCCGGCCTCCGCAGAGGCCGGGGTTTGCGCATCGTTGTGGGCGGGGTGCCCTGCTCACCCCGCAATCGCGCGACCGTCCCAAGACACCGGGGTCAGCGGACCCCGGCTACAACGAATCGGCAACCGAACGCGTTTGGGGCAGCGCGTGCTCACTCCGGCAGCCCGAACTTTCGCGGCTCGAAACCGCGGGCTTTCACGGCTTCCGAGACCGCCTTCAGGTCCAGCTTCGCGCCGGCACGGACGCCGTTCCGGCTGTACCAGCCCTGGTTCATCTCCAGCGGAAACTGCACCGCGGAACTCCGCGACGAGACCGTCGTTTCGTCGAAGGGCTGCATCGGATACACCTCGAGCAGCACGCCGTCCTTGTCGAAGTAACCGATGTCGAGCGCAGTCGGCGTGTTCCGCATCCAGAAATTCATCTGCTGCGGCTTGGAATAAATGAACAGCATCCCCTCGTCCGCTCCGAGATCGCGCCGGTACATCAACCCGCGCTCCTGCTCCGAATCCAGGACGGCCAGCTGCATCCGCACCACCTTGTCGCCCACCTTGATCGGGAAAAAATCCGTGATGGTTTTCCGAACGGGAGCGGCCGCCGACGCTTCCTTGTTGCCGGCGCCACACGCCGTGAGCCCGCACAGTGCAACCACTGCGAGCAGCCTCAAAACCAGATTTGCGTTTTTCACAGCCCGGGTGGGTAATCGGCCTCTCGCGTTAACTCAATCTCCCTGTTCCGTGCCGCGCCAACACTCCCTGCCTCCCCTTCTGTACGCCGATTCCGAGCGCAATGCGGACGCGCTCTATTTCAGCAACATCAACGTCCCTGACGCGTTCCTTGCTTTCGGCTGCCGGGGCAGGAAATACGGCGTCGCGAACGCGCTCGAATTCGGGCGGATGAAGCGGAATTCGGACCTCGACATCGTTCTTCCGCTGGAGCGCTACCTCGAACAGGCGCGCGAGGAATGGCCCGACACGCGTCCCGGACCGGCCGAGGTGGTCGCCCTGCTGTCACGCGAGCTCAAGCAGCGCGAATTTCTCGTCCCGTTCGACTTCCCAACCGGCCTCGCCGTCAAGATCGACGCCCTCGGAGTGAAACTCGTCGTCGCCGAGGGCCCCCTGTTTCCCGAACGCGAGATCAAGTCCCCCGAGCAGGCGGCCCACATTCGCGAGGGCAATCGCTGCGCCGCCCTCGGTTTCGCCGCGGTGGAACGCATTCTCCGCGCCAGCAGGATCCGCGGCCGTGGCCTTTTCTATCGAGGCAAGCGCGTCACCAGCGAAAGTCTGAAATTCGCCGTGGAAAGCGCCTGTCTCGAAGCCGGCGCCATTTCAAGTCACACGATCATCGCCGGCGGCGATCAGGGGTGCGATCCCCACGAGACCGGTTCCGGCCCGATCCGCGCAAACGAACTGCTGATCGTGGACATCTTCCCCCGCGTGACTGCCACCGGCTACCATGGCGACATGACCCGCACGTTCCTCCGCGGTCGTGCCAGCGATGCGCAACGCGCGCTCGTCACGGCGGTCCGCGATGCACAGAAGGCCGCGCTCAAGTCCATCCGCACCGGAGTCAACGGCCGCGATGTGCACGGCAAGGTGCTCGATGTCTTCGCGGCACGGGGGTACGAGACGAAGTCGACGTCCAAAGGCGCGATCGGTTTCTTCCACGGCACGGGCCACGGTCTCGGACTCGAGGTCCACGAGCCGCCCCGCGTGAACACGACCGACTACCGTCTGAAACGCGGTTCCGTCGTGACGGTCGAGCCGGGATTGTACTACCCCGGCCTCGGCGGGTGCCGCATCGAGGACGTGGTCCAGGTCATGGACTCCGCGCCGAAGATGCTGTCCCGCTACCACTACGACTGGGAGCTCCGCTGAGCCCCGCGTCGCAAGCCCGCAACTGCGGGTCAGTCCTTCTCCTGCTTCAACATGAAGACCGTTCCGGCCCTCCCGGCCCTCCTGAAAAAGATCGCCCGGCTGCGTATCCTCGTCATCGGCGACGTCATGCTGGACCACTACATCTGGGGTGATGCGACCCGCATCTCGCCGGAGGCTCCCGTCCCCGTCATCGACGTGGCGCGCGACACCTGGACCGCTGGCGGCGCCGCAAACGTCGCCCTCAACATCGCGTCGCTCGGTGCGCGCTGCACGGTCGCGGGGTTCATCGGCTCCGATGACGCCGGCGCACGGCTGACAACCATCCTCCACGAGCGCAGGATCTGCACGTTGCCGACGCCCGGCGCCGCCCCGACGATCGTCAAGACCCGCGTCGTCGTGCAGCACCAGCAGCTCTGCCGGCTCGATCGCGAGGCGCCGCCCGAGGCCTATCAGCTCGAGCCCAAGGCCGCCGAGGCTCTCCTGAAGAAGGAGATCGCCGCCGCCGATGCCGTCATCCTCTCGGACTATGCGAAGGGTATCCTGACCGACGACCTCATTGCCAGGGTGACAAAGATCGCGCGGGACTCGGGCACGTTCGTGGCACTCGATCCCAAGCCCAAACGAAAGCTCGCCTTTCACGGGCTGGATTTGATCACGCCGAACAAGCGCGAATCCCTGCAACTTGCCGGCATGGAATGGGCACCGCACACGCGGTATCCGGCCGCCGAGGTGTGCGCCCGTCTCAACGACCTTTACGCCACCCGGCACCTCGTAATCACGCTCGGCGAGGACGGCATGCTCCTCAGCTCCGGCGGCAGGATCATCAAGACGATCCCCACCGCAGCGCGCGAGGTTTACGATGTGTCCGGCGCGGGTGACACCGCACTCGCGGGCCTCGTTCTTGCTCTGTGCGCGGGAGCCAGGCTCGAAGTCGCCGCCCAGGTCGCAAACGCCGCCGCCGGCGTGGTCGTGGCCAAGCTCGGCACCGCGACGGTGACTCCGAACGAGCTGATCGCGTACGTGAACCGCGAATGAGCCGTCCCGCCGTGGCCAGCCCGTCTGCCGACAAACGCGCACTTCGTCGCGCCCTGTTTCTGGATCGCGACGGCACCCTGATCCTCGACAAGCACTATCTCAGTGATCCCGCCGGGGTGGAACTGATCCCCGGCGTGCGCGAGGGGCTGCGGCGCGCCCGCGAGCTGGATTACGACCTGTTCCTCTTCACGAACCAGTCCGGAATCGGGCGCGGCATGTACACCCTGCAGGACACCCTGCGGTGCAACGCCCGGATGGAGGAGCTGATCGGACTCGGGTCCCCGCTTTTCAAGGATGTCTGCATCGCTCCCGAGGCGCCCGACCAGCCACAGCAGTACCGCAAGCCATCACCCCGGTTCATCCTGGAATCCATCGAACGTCATGGCCTCGACCGCACCGGGTGCTGGATGGTCGGCGACAACCTGGCGGACTTCCAAGCCGGACAGGCCGCCGGCATCCGTGTCGCAGCGGTCTGCACCGGCAAGATGGACGCGAAGAAGTGCGAGGCGCTCGCGATTCCCGGGCTGCTCGCGTTCCCCGATCTCGCCTCGTTCGTGCGCCAGGCGCTGGAAGGTCGACGATGAGCAGGGTCGCAGATAAATCTGCTCCTGCCGAAGACCGTCCGCTTCCGGTCTCCGCGACCCGCCGTGATGCCGCCACGCAGAGGCACGCCGAACCGGTCGCTCCTACCGGGCGCCACGCCTCACCTGTAGGAGCAAATTCATTTGCGACCCGCCGGGTTGCCGGCAGACGGAGGCATGTCGAACCAATCGCAGATAA
>JAJYAR010000343.1 GCA_021779435.1 bacterium | reverse complement strand
TTGGCGACCGGGTTCCGTGTGATCCACGGGCCCCGCTGATGTACCGGCGCAGTTTCGATCTTGAGAAGATGCTGAGCGCCAGCAGTGCGCAGGTGGTCCGGTACGTGCTCGACGACGAACTCGGAGCGCGCGGAGCGTTCCGGGAGTTGTCGAGTGGCGAACGGATTGGTCGGACGTTTCGGGCAGAGCTTCAGGCGGGAATCGTTCGATATGCGGAGGATGCGGTCCGAGTGCGCACCTCGCTGCTGCCCGACTTCCGACCGTCCACCGATGTCGCCCGGAAGCTTTATGACCAGTTGTTCCAGCAGCAGTCGGTCGGCGAGATCGAGTTGTTCAAGCGAGTGGTCCTGGATGACCACTATTGCGGGCGCGGCCTGGTCTGTTGACGGGACCACCGAACGAAATAAAGAAAAACGCCCGCATGGCGCGGGCGTATTCTTGCGTCCGGTATTGCGCGGCCGAACTACTTCCTGCGCATTTTCCGCGCGAGTGCCGTGCCGACGAGCGCCATCCCCATCATGCCGAGCGCGGCCGGCTCGGGAACGTTGGTGGGCGTCCCGGGACCCGTTGCCCCCACTTGGCCCGTGCTCGTGCAACCGGAATCGGTCACTCCGGAGCAGATGTCGGCGGCAAAGTACGCCGGCGTATAGCCGCGTGGCGGTGCAGTGCTGGTCAGGGCGAAATCGGCGGTGGTCAGCGATGCGCCCATCACCTCGAAGACAAACGGAGCGGTGGCGATGGGAAGCGATGTGCCGCTTCCGCACGTGCTGCAACTGATCCCCCAGGTGAATGTGCCGAAGGGGTTGGCTCTGCCACCCGGCGTGAAAGCCGAAAAGCTCTGACCATTCCCACGAGAAAAGTTGCCGACGCTGGTCGGAGTGGCATCGAGGTTGAAACTGAACATCGGGCCGGAACCGGTGTTAGCGAAAAATTCCGTACCGGCCAAGGCGACGCTGACCTGGACGCCGCCCGAGATATCCGTAAGCGTTACGGATCCATAGTTTCCCGGCGTGGTAAGGAAGCCGCCACCGTTGTTGAGGGTGTATACGACGCCCGCGGTGGCCGGAAGTGCGGCCCCCATCATGAGCGTGACGGCGGCGGCGCGATAGAGCGTGCAAAGCCGCGTGCGTACGTTGTTGGTCAGCTTCATTTTGATGCTCCGGCGAATCGGAATTGGCGCGGAAAAGTTTCCGTGCTGTGGATGCGGAAAAACAAGCAAATTCGGTGCCAGTATTAATTTTCTTCGAAAAATCAAGGGGATCTCTTGAGGTGGCAGACGATTTTCGGGCGTGGGCGTAAAAAAATCCGACATTCCCTTTCCGGAAACCAGGAAATATGCCGGTTGGTTGCCGAGTGGATGTACGGGGCGCAACCGTTGCAGGGACGAACCGCAAGCGATTTGTCGCAACGCCCCGGAAAGACCTCGGGACGGGTTTGTTCAGGCAATCCGGTGGCAGGCCGCAATGAGGTTGGATTCGTCGACAATCCCTACACTGCCGCTACATGAACGCGGACGACCGATGTGGGTAGTCAACTGCCGTGCTGTAAGCCGTTGATTTCATTGGTGGGTCGTGCAGGACTTGAACCTGCGACCAACGGATTAAAAGTCCGCTGCTCTACCGACTGAGCTAACGACCCGCGGGCGGATGGAGTGGCGTTATAGGCGTCGCGTGGATCCACGACTCCGGCGCCAGAAAAGCCCGCGATTATCGCGGGACTGCGCCGCAGAGTCAAATCGCAACCGCGGCTGCGGCGGGCGCGGTCTGCCGCGGCCGGCCGATCACGAGTGCTCGGGGTGTTTTTTCCGCGTCGTGGCGCGATGCGCCGACGGACGGCGTTCGGCCGGCAGGGCGGCAAGCCGTTGCTGCGCGAGCTTCGCGAAATCCGTCCCCGGGAAATCGTGCACGATGCGCCGCAGGGTGACGCGCGCGCTGCGCACTTCGCCCATCGCCGTCTGGCTGGCGGCCATGTTCAGGAGCGCCTCCGGAACGTGCGGCGAGTCGGGGAATCGGGAGACGAGCATGCGCTGCGCCACGACCGCGGCGGAATATTCCTTCAGCGCGAAGTACGAACTGCCGAGCCAGAACTGTGCCGCCGCCCCGTACGCCGACGCCGGGTAGCGCGCGGTGAATCCGCGGAATGCCTGCGCTGCGGCACGGTAGTCGCCGCTTCGGAACTCGCTCACCGCGGCTTCGTAGTCCTGCTCCTCGTGGCGGTCGATCTGCACCGTCTTGCCGTCGACATTGACGGTCAGCGGCTCGAGCTTGTGCAGGCGCTGGTCGAGGTCGTTGTAGAAGTCGTGCTGGTTCTTCTGCAGGATGGCGAGCTGGTGGGCGAGATCTTCCGTGGTGCCTCGCAGGTGGTCCATGGTCTCGGTCGACTGGTCGTGCCGGCTTGCGGTTTCCGCCAGCCCGTTCTGGACTGCCTGGACCCGCTTTTCGAGGTCCGTAACCTGCCGGGCGAGCGCATTCAGACGGTCGTTCTGGGCGGCGACGGTGTCGCGCAGTTGCAGGATCGCGCGACGCGCGTCGTTGTCGGCGAAGATGTCGGCATGGGCGGGAACGCTCCATGCCGCAGCCGCCACCACCAGCGCGCCGGCGAGGGTGCGCTGAACGGTGGCGGGGATTTTCCCTGCGATCGAGGCCATGGCGTTGGGCATGTTGAAGGGTCAGTTGGTGTAGACGATGTCCGCCCGGCGGTTTTCCGCCCAGCACTTCTCTTCATGGCAGAGCGCGCGCGGATGCTCCTTGCCGTAGCTCACCGACTCCACGCGGCTTGCCGGCACGCCCAGCAGTTCCAGGCGGCTGCGCACGGCGTCGGCGCGGCGCTGGCCCAGGGCCAGGTTGTATTCGGCGGTGCCCCGTTCGTCGGTGTTGCCCTCGATGCGCACGGTGCGGGTCGGGTTGTCGACCAGGAAGCGCGCGTGGGCGGCGACGATCGCGATCTCGTTGTCGGGAATCACCGACTTGTTGAATTCGAAGTAGATGCTCTGGTGCGAAAGGATGTTGTGCGGATCGGTGAGCGGATTGAGCGCCGCCCCCCCGGCGTTGGCGCCGCCGTTCAGGCCGCTGGTTCCGGAGCCGCTGACCGCCGCCGGCGTGGCGGTCCCGCCGGCGGCGCCGGCACCGGCCGGCTGCTGATCGAGGCTGGTGCTGCTGCAGCCGGCGAGAACCAGGGCAATGGCGCCCGCGAGGGCGGTGAGGCGCAGGTTTTTCATGCGAACGCTCCGTTGGATGTGGGGGTTTGGAAAATCGGTTGGCAAGGCTGCATGGTTCGCGTCCAGGGTGCCCCGGGGTTTTGACTAGGGAGTGAACGGGCCCCAGCTCGGTTCGCGGTAGTCGCCCTTGGGACCGGACAGCAGGACGTGGACGGTGCCGTCGATCGATGCCAGGGCGAGCAGGCCGCGTCCGCCCACCTCCAGCGAGGTCGCGTAGATCAGCATGCGGCCGTTGGGGGCGAAGGACGGGCTTTCGTCGTTGACGGTGTTGGTGATGGTGAGTTCCTGGTTGCTCGCCAGATCGAGCGTCTCCACCTGGAACAGGCCGTCGCGGCGGGAGACGTAGGCGAGCGTCTTGCCGTCCGGGCTGATGCGCGGGCTGACGTTGTAGTCGCCGATGAAGGTCATGCGTTCGGCATCGCCGCCGCCGGCCGGCATGCGGTAGGTCTGCGGGCCGCCGCTCCGGTCCGAGGTGAAATACATCCAGGCCCCGTCGGCGGAGAAGATGGCTTCGGTGTTGATGCCGGGTTCGCGCGTCATCGCCTTCAGGTGGCGGCCGTGGAGATCCATGGTGTAGATCTCGGAGTTGCCGTCCTTGG
>JAJYAR010000342.1 GCA_021779435.1 bacterium | reverse complement strand
GATCGCCGTCGGCAGCTCGATCGCGATGTTTCCGATCTTCGGCACGACGACCATCATCTGCCTGCTGGTCGGGATCGTGATGAAGCTGAACCAGCCGATCATCCAGGCGGTCAACTACGCCTGCACTCCGCTGCACCTGCCGTTCATCTATTACTCGTTCCGATGGGGCAACAAGTGGTTCGGAAACCCGGACACCCACCTGGCCTTCAGGCCGATGATGAGGTTGCTCCGGGAACACCCCCTCGACTTCGTCACCACGTACAGCATGACCGCGCTCCACGCCGTGATGGTTTGGGCGATCCTCGTCCCGATCTGGGCCATCGCCGTGTACTACATCACCCTGCCCGTGATGCGCAGCATCAACCACGTCAGGATGGAGACCGCCGCCGCGAAGGCCGCCAGCGAGAAGCCGAAGCCGACGTCTTGATCGTCACGCGGCTCGCAGCCGCCGAAAATGAGATGTCATTCCGAGCGTGGGGGAAGTCGTCAGCTCGTCCAGCTTCGAGACTACGACCCGCTCCACACGCCCGGAATGACAAAGACTACGCCGGCTTCCCGGATGTCCGCGGGTCCGGTTCCAGAGTAAAATAGAACGTGGCGCCGTGATCGACCGTCGCCTCGGCCCAGGCCCGTCCGCCGTGCCGCTTCACCACCTTCTGCACGATCGCGAGTCCGATCCCGGTGCCTTCGAAATCCTCATGTCGGTGAAGCCGCTCGAACATCCCGAACAGCCGGCCGTAGTGCTTCATGTCGAAGCCCACGCCGTTGTCCTTGACGAAATAGACACTCGGCGTCCGACCTTCCAGGCAGCCGATCTCGATCTCGGCGCGTTCCCGGCGGGAGGTGAACTTCACCGCGTTCGACACGAGGTTGACGAAGACCTGGAGCAGCATGCCGGAGTCGCCTCGCGCCCGCGGCATCGCGCCGACCTTGAAGTCGATCACCCGCTTGTCGTCCAGCCCGACGGCGGCGATCGCCTCGCGCGCAATCACGTCCATTGCGATCGACTCCTGCTTCACCTCGCCGCGTGCGACGCGGAAAAAGGCCAGGAAGTCCTCCATCAGCTGGGCCATCCGGTCGCTGTTCCTGTGAATCGAGCGCAACATGCGCAGCGCCTCGGGCGAGAGTTCGCCCGCCTCTCCGCCGGCCAGCATTTCCGAGAACGCCAGGATCGACCGCAGCGGAGTCCGCAGATCGTGCGCAAGGGAGCAGCAGAACGATTCGAGCTCCGTATTCAGCGTCTGCAGACTGCGGGTCCGCTCCTCCAGCTCGGTGTTGAGCCGGCGGATCTCCTGCTCGCGTTCCCGTCGCTCCGAAATGTCACGGGCGAAAATATACAGCAGGCCCTCCGCGGCGAAGGGTGCAACGGTCCAGGCCAGCCAGTGATACGTGCCGTCCGCGGCACGAAACCGGTTCTCGAAATACAGCGACGATTTTGCCTCGAGCAGACTGGCCATCGTCAGATGCGCCGATGCCAGATCCTCCGGATGAACGAATTCCAGCAACCGGTGGCCGGTCATGTCCGACTCGCGATAGCCGAGCGTCTTGTGCCAGGTGGGATTCGCGCACGTGATCACGCCTTCGTGATCCGCCAGTGCGAGGAGTTCGACCGAAAGTCTGAAGAACCGATTCCGGCGGTTCTGCAGCTCAGGATCGGGAGAGCAGCCCTGCTTGAGCTCCTCGCTCGCCTCCAGCCCAAGGGCAAGCTGGGCGTCCGACACCCCGCGGTTGCCGCGCCGCCTCAACGACCTGACGCCGCGCCCGCCCTCGGCCAGCGCCAGGAGTCTGGCGGTTTCCGATTCGCGCGGGTCGAGGGGGTTCATGGCACGACGGGTCAGGGTGCGCATGGCTCAGCGATGTGTCACCGCCGCATGTCGTGGGAAGCCCAGGCCGCTCCGGGTCTCACGCGATTTGCGGAGGCGATCAGATGGAGTTCGGCCGGGGGGCATGGGGCGGGTACAAGGGAGTGGGAGAACTGAAACCATGCGGAGCAGCGGTCGCCCCGCCGCCGCTCGGATCGGCCGACCCGCACTAGTGGGAATGCGGGGTGGGATTCGGCCGAACCGATGTGGGATTTGGGATCGCCCGCTCTTTCGGGTACACGCATCTCAACGATTCACAACCGTTGTAGGAAAGGCATTTATGTTCCGGAATCTCCCGGATGTTCTGCCGGACTATCCCTGGGGATGGGTCGGGGATTCCCCGATACGCGTATCGGAGCTCAAATTTCGCCACCCCGGCACGTTTGCGGAGTGGCCCGGAGGCAACCGGAACCGCCCTCGGCGGCGCTCCGCCGTGCTTCTAAAAAGCGGAGAGCCGCGGGCATTTGCGCCCGCGGCTCGGCCACACACCACCGTTCTCGCCTTGCGAAATCAGGATTGTCCGGCCGGGAGCCGGCCCTTTGCGATCAGTTGCTTCGCGATCATCGTGCGATACTCGGAGTTGGCTTCCGAATACGCCTGGACTATCACTCCCATGAGATTGTCGGCGGTGACGAGATCGTCGTCCTCCGCATCGTTGCCCACGCCTTGTGCGACCCAGCCCTTCGGAAGATCACCGGTGAGCGAGTGCGCGACCATGTTCCCGCGGCGATTCATGTAAACGACCGTCATGCCCTTCTTGAGGTCCTTGTAGGCGATCGGGGCGACCACGATGGCCGTGTGAGACGAGTAAAGCGGCTCCATCGACTCGCCCACTCCCCACATCGCCTCGGCTCCGGGAATCAGCGCGGCCGCTTTCTCGGCGGTCTTCACCTGGGTTCCGCGGTCCACAACCGTCGAAGCAGGCGTGTTCCTGATGATCGCGGCGAGCACGCGCTCGGACTTGATTCCCGCATGCGCCGCCGTCGCGACGAAAGTGACTGCCACGAGGATCATCCCGCGCACCGCAGTGCCGAGGAGATTGGCTCGTGGCGTTGATTTCATGCCGTCAGGATACTCCGTCGGGGCCGTTTCAAGTATTCGTCAACTCACGCGTCCTCGCATACGGAAACACGTTGAGGGTTTTACCGGCGCACCCTAGGGCAGTCCCAGACGCTCATGGGTAATCCGACCCGCGCGCCCGGGGTGCCGATTAGGGTGCTTTCCCGGTCGGGTCCGGGGCGCCCTGAATTCTCCCTCGTGACCGCGTCGTACCGCGCGGAAATCCGGCCTGCTCACAATGTCCGCTCTGGGGTGCGCTTCCGCGTCGCGTCCCGTCCGGCGAAATCGCTCGCCCGTCCGTGACGGGTGCGCGAAACTCACCGGCTCATGTCGACGAACGAGCGAACAGACGAGGCACCCTGGCGTGCCGGCCTGCGCGGCGCGCGGGCCACCCTTGTGCCGGGCATCATCCTCCAGCTCACCGCGCTCATCCTGGTCATCGCCTATTACCAGAGCGCGCCCGCCCGGGAATGGGTCAATTCGCTCGCGCGGCTGCACGACCAGCTCGGCCTGATCTTCGGCATCGTCTCCACGGGCCTGTGCGGAGGTCTCATCCCGTTCCTCTATCTTCGCAGCCGCACCGCAACGCGGAGTCGTTTCAGCTGGGCCGGTGGCGCCGCCCTGACGGCCTTCTGGGCCTACAAGGGTATCGAGGTCGATCTCTGGTATCGCGTCCTCGCGAGGACCGTCGGCGCCGACACGCAGGTGGCGACCGTCGCCACGAAAATGGTGCTCGACCAGTTCGTTTACTGCCCGCTTTTCGCCGTTCCGGTGACGGTGCTCCTCTATGCGTGGATCGAAAGCGGTTTCCGCCTCCGCGTCGTGATCAACGATGCCGCCGCCGGCCAATGGTACCGGCGCAAGGTTCTGCCGGTGCTGATTTCAAACCTCGGGGTATGGGTGCCGACGGTGT
>JAJYAR010000341.1 GCA_021779435.1 bacterium | reverse complement strand
CGATCTGACCTCCTTCGCCGGAACATAGTCCGTCACCTCGAAATCACGCACCTCGCCCGCGATCTGCGAGCGATATGCGGATGCGTCATAGCGCGTGATCCGTCGGATACCGGACTTGCCGGCGAGAACATTGGACCACGCGGCAGGCACGTCGTTGCCAACGGGAGAGATGATCCCCAGACCGGTAACGACTACCCTGCGATGCAGACTGCTCATGGAAGCCGACCCCGCCTCACGCTTTCTTCAGATGGGCGTTGACGTAGTCGATCGCCTGCTGCACCGTGCGGATCTTCTCCGCCTCTTCGTCCGGAATCTCGCACTCAAACTCGTCCTCGAGCGCCATCACCAGTTCCACGGTGTCGAGCGAATCCGCCCCCAGGTCATCCACGAACGCCGATTCGTTCTTGATGTCGGCCTCGTTCACGCCGAGCTGCTCGGCCACGATTTTTTTTACGCGCTGTTCAATGCTGTCCATAAATACCCCTCCTCGTGCCTTTCATCACGGAAACGCGATGCACCGTCCGCGCCTCCTCTAAAAGAGAACGTGCCGTCCCTTTTTGCGCAAAGGGCGGGCGATTCTAGCAGTTTGGCGGATTACGCCGCCGGTCACGCCATATACATGCCGCCGTTGACGTGCAGGACGGCCCCGGTCACATACGCGCCGGCCTTGGATGCGAGGAACGTCACCGCTCCAGCGATCTCCTGCGCCTGCCCCAACCGGCCCAGCGGAATCTGCCCGAGCAGCGCCTGCGTCTGCTGCGGATTGAGCGCCCGCGTCATGTCGGTTTCGATGAACCCCGGTGCGACGCAGTTCACGGTGACGCCCCGCCCCCCCAGTTCCCGCGCGAGGGAACGGGTCATCCCCTCGAGGCCGGCCTTGGCCGCCGCGTAGTTGGCCTGCCCGGCGTTGCCGGCCGAGCCCACCACGGAGGAAATATTGATGATCCGGCCATGCCGGGCCTTCATCATGCCCCGCATCGTCGCGCGCGCCAGCCGGAACGCGGCGCTCAGATTGGTATCGAGCACGGCATCCCACTCCTCGTCGCGCAGGCGCATGGCGAGGGTATCGGCGGTGATGCCGGCGTTGTTGACGAGGACGGAGAGCTTGCCGAAACGCTCCGACACCTCCTGCACGGCCGCATCGCAGCGTGCGCGGTCGCGCACGTCGAGTACGAGCCCCGTCCCGGCGCCGCCCTGCTCCGCGATGCGCCGGGAAATCCCGTCCGCACCCTCGGGGGTCGTCGCCGTGCCGACGACGGTCGCCCCCGCCTGCAATAGCGCCTCGAGAATGGCGCGGCCGATCCCGCGCGATGCGCCGGTGACCAGCGCCACCTCGCCGCGCAGGGCTTCGGGCGAAAACACCAAGGACTCGCTCATGCCTGGCCTCCCAAAACGGTCCGCACCTCGTCGAGGCTCGGACGATCCGAAACCGACAGGGCGGTGATTCCGGCAACGATGCGCCGGTTGAGTCCGGTCAGCACCTTGCCGGGGCCGCACTCGACGACGTGCGTCACGCCCTGTTCGGCAAGCCGGCGCACGAGTTCGCTCCACCGGACCGCACCGGCCACCTGCCGCGCCAGCGCATCGCGGATGCGATCGGGCTCGGATTCGCATGCCACGTCGATATTGTTCATCACGGCGACCGACGGCGCCTGCACCGGCGTCTCGGCCAGGCGTGCGCGCAGCCGCTCGGCGGCCGGCTTGAGCAGCGAGGAGTGGAATGCCGCCGACACCGGCAGCGGCAGCGCCCGTTTGGCGCCGGCCTCGCGCGCCAGCTCGCAGGCGCGCGCCAGCGCCGCCGTGTGTCCCGCGATCACGACCCGGCCCGGCGCGTTGAAGTTCACGGCCTCCACCACCGCCCCCGGGGACTCTTGCGCGGCACGCGCGCATACGGCCCCCGCGGCGGCATCGTCCAGGCCCAGGATCGCCGCCATGCCGCTCGTCCCGAGCGGCACCGCCTCCTGCATCGCCTGGGCGCGAAACCGCACCAGCGGGACCGCGTCCTCGAGGCGCAGGGCGCCCGCGGCGACCAGCGCCGAATATTCGCCCAGGCTGTGCCCTGCGAACACCTCGGGCATCGGGCCGCCCGCCGCCCGCCACGCCGCAAACATCGCAACCGATGCCGTGAGCAGACTGGGCTGGGTGTTGACGGTGCGGTCCAGATCCGCTGCGGGACCGTCGGCGATCAAACGGCCGAGATCCTGCCCCAGCGCATCGGAAGCCCGGCGCACCACATCCTGCACCGCTGCGTCGTCCTGGAACGAATTCAGCATTCCCACCGCCTGGGAACCCTGCCCGGGAAATACGAAAGCCAGTTTCATCGTTGGTCTTGTCGGTTGTTGCTACATGCGAACGAGCACGGATCCCCAGGTGAAGCCGCCGCCCACGCCCTGCAGGAGAACGTGGTGGCCCGGCTGCACGCGGCCGTCGCGCACCGCCTGGTCGAGCGCCAGCGGAACGGAGGCAGCCGACGTGTTGCCGTGCCGGTCCACCGTCACGACCACCTTGTCGAGGTCCAACTCGAGCCGCTTCGCGCTGGCCTCGATGATCCGCACGTTGGCCTGGTGCGGCACCAGCCAGTCCACCTGGGCCGGCTCCATGCCCGCCATGGCGAGCACTTCGCGCGCCGACGTTTCGAGAACGTCGACCGCGAGCTTGAACACGGCCTTGCCCTCCATGCGCAGGAACGGGTCGCCGGCGGCGCTGCCACCCGCCAGGTAGGCGGAAAGCGACAGGATCGCGCCGCCGCGCGCGCCGTCGGCGCGCATCCGGCTGGCCAGGATTCCGGGCGCATCGGCCGCTTCCAGCACGACCGCCCCGGCACCGTCGCCGAACAACACGCAGGTCGTGCGGTCGTTCCAGTCGAGGATCCGGGAAAACACCTCGGCGCCGATCACCAGCGCCCGCCGGTACGCACCGCTCCGGATCATTGCATCCGCCAGGGAAACGCCATACACGAAGCCGCTGCAGGCCGCCTGGACATCGAACGCCGCCGCCCCCGCCGCCCCGATGCGCGCCTGCACGGAACAGGCGGTGCTCGGAAACACCTGGTCCGACGTGGATGTCGCCACGACGATGAGGTCCAGCGTCTCCGCGGCGAACCCGGCCCGCTCCAGCGCGGCGACCGCCGCCCGCGCGGCGAGATCGGTCGTCCCGACGCCCGGCTCGGCGATGTGGCGCTGGCGGATCCCGGTCCGGGTGGCGATCCACTCGTCCGACGTCTCGACGCCGCGGCCGGCGAGTTCGCGGACCAGTTCTTCATTCGAAACCACACGGGCGGGGAGCGCAGACCCCGTTCCGCAGATGCGGCTATATATTGTCCGGTTCATGGCGTTCGTGGTCCCGTCAGGCTTGCACCGCTTCCCCACCCGCACCGGCCGTCTGCAGCTGGGCGAGCATGGGCACCATGGCCTCGGCGGTGCGTTCGAGCAGGCGGTGCGAAGCGGCCTCGAAGGCGCGGCGGACGGCGAATTCGAACGCGTACGCATCGGCCGAGCCGTGGCTCTTTACGACCACGCCGCGCAGCCCCAGCAGGGCGGCACCGTTGTAGCGACGATGGTCGACGCGACGCTTGAAGCGCCCCAGCACCGGCGACGCGATCAATGCGATCAGCTTGGAAAGCCAATCGCGGGTGAACTCTTCGCGGATGAACCCGGCAAGCATCTGCGCCAGTCCTTCCGACGTCTTGAGCGCCACGTTGCCGACGAAGCCGCCGCAGACGATGACGTCCACCGTCCCCCGGAAGATGTCGTCGCCTTCGACGTTGCCATGAAAATTCAGCCCGCTCGCGCGCAGCAGTTCGCCGGCGCGCTTGACGACCTCGTTGCCCTTGATCGCCT
>JAJYAR010000340.1 GCA_021779435.1 bacterium | reverse complement strand
TTCGGGAGGGCTCATCTGCTCCCAGTTGATGCGGCCCCTCTTCAGGTCGTCACGGGTGTAGCCGACCATGCGCAGAAACTTGTCGTTGGCGTCGGTGATCCGGCCGTCGACGGTCCAGTAGATCGCGCCCATGAGCTCGGAATCGAAGAAGACGCGGAGCCGCCCCTCGCTGAGCCGCAGGGCCTCCTGCGCGCGCACCTGTTCGGTGATGTCGCGGATCGTTATGAAGCCGAGCGCGATCCTTCCGCCGTCGTCGACGATCGGACAGCCGTTGTAGCTCGCGTAGAACTCCCGGCCGGTCTCGATGCGAACCACGCGCAGCACCTGGTCCTGGAAACGTTCGCCCCGGAACACGCGGGACACCGGCCACTCGCCGTAGGCGATCGGCCGGCCCGTCGGATGGTCCCAGGCGTCCCAGGTGACCGGAAGCTTCTCGTGTTCGATGCGCCCGCCGCTGGCTGAATCAAAACCGTGGATGCGCAGCGAGGCCGGGTTCTGATAGATAAGGTTCTGGTCCGCATCGAACAGCATCAGTCCTTCGGACATGTTTTCGAGGACCGCGCGAAAATCTCCGCGTCGTCGCAGCAATTCAGCCTCGACCGCGCCTTGTGCCGGGGATGCCATCGCGCTTCAACTCATCCAGGAATCAGGTGGCGTCAAAGCATTCTGCCGCGCCTTTGAAATTGCGCGCGGAACACGGCGGGCATCGTTCTCCGTCAACCCCGGCCCTGAACCCCCACAAGCATCATGAGTACGGATACTCCTTTTTCCCGGCGCCGCTTCGTCGCCACGACTGCCGTGGCGGCAGTCGCCTTTCCCGGCGTCGTGAGGCGGGCCCTCGGCGCCGACGTGACGGCGCCGGCCGCAGCGCCGCTGCCGCCGTTCCCGATCATCGACACGCATATCCACCTTTACGATCCGACGCGGCCGCAGGGCGTGCCCTGGCCCGGCCGGAACAACGAGGTCCTCTACAAGCCGTCGCTGCCGTCGCGCTATCGTCCGATCGCGGAGCCGCTGGGGATTGTCGGCGCCATCGAGGTCGAGTGCAGCAGCTGGCTCGAGGACAACCAGTGGGTGCTCGATGTCGCGGCCAAGGACGACATCATGGTCGGCACCGTCGGCCGTCTTGTCCCGGGGACGCCGGACTTCCGGAAGAACCTCGAACGGTTTCATGCGAATCCGCTGTTCCGCGGAATCCGGTACGGGTTGGGGCGCCAGGGCGGGCGCGAACTCGAGCAGCCGGATTTCGTCTCCGACCTGAAGGCGCTCGCGGATGCGGACCTGGTGCTGGATACGGCGAACCCGAGCGTGGCGCTGCTGGCCGATGTCGTTCGCGTGAGCGACCGCGCTCCGAATCTGCGGATCGTGATAGACCACCTGCCGCAGATGGTTCCGCCGACCGAGCCGGCGGCGCGCGCCTCGTACGACGCGAGCATGAAGGCGTTCCGGGACAGGCCTCAGATCTTCGTCAAGGTCTCCGAGGTGCTTCGGCGCGTGAACGGCACAATACCCACCGACGTGGAATTCTATCGCCCACGTCTGGACGAGATCGTGGATGTCTTCGGGATGGATCGCGTCCTGTACGGCAGTGACTGGCCGAATGGCGACCAGTGGCTGCCGGTCCCGGCCGGCTTCAAGATCGTGTACGATTACTTCATGGCGAAAGGCCGGCCCGCCGCGGAGAAGTATTTCTGGCGGAATTCCGTCGGCTGCTACAAGTGGGTCAGGCGGAACGCCCGCCAGCCGCAGGCACGGTAACGCCAAGGACGCGAATGAGCGCGAAGGCGTGTGGCAGTCCAAGGCTTTCGCGTCTCTTCGCGCCCTTTGAGGTTCACAGGGTTGGTCGCACGGGAACCAGTCTCCGGCCGACACTATGCCGCCGCTTCGACCAGGCATCCGGCAGGTCAAGGTATTCTCTGTGAACTCTGTGTCGGAGCTTCGCGCTCTCCGCGGCCAGCCTGACTTCGGGATCCGGGCATTAGGTGACTTTGCCTCTCGAAGCGGTGGCGGAGAGGATCAGCGACGGCGCAGATGCTTGCTGACGGCCTGGGTCCGCGAGCGCACGTGGAGCTTCTCGTAAACGTGCCTCACGTGGGTGTTGACCGTCGTGTAGCCGATGTTCATCCGATCGGCGATTTCCTTGTAGAGGTACCCCTGCGAGAGGTACTCGAGCACCTCCGCCTCCCGCGCCGTGAGCGTCTGCATCTCCGCGTCTTTCGGCGGCGGTTCCTGGAAGGACTGCACGATCTTGCGGGCAATCTGGCTCGTCATCGGGGAGCCGCCTGCATGGACGTCGCGGATCGCCGCCAAGAGTTCCGCAGGAGCGCTGCGCTTGAGAAGATAGCCCGAGGCACCCGCCTTCAGCGCGCCAAAGATGAGATCGCTGTCCTCGTACACCGTCACCATCACGAATTGCGACTTCGGCAGGAGCTCCTTCAGCTGCCGAACTCCCGTGACGCCATCTGCCCCCGGCAGATTGATGTCCATCAGGACCACGTCGGGATTGATCGCGGGGACCTGCGCAAGGGCGTCCTCGACCGAGCCGTGCTGGCTGACGCAGCGGCAGTCGTTGGACGCGTTCACGAGTCGTGCGAAGCCGTCGCGTGCCTGCGGATCGTCTTCGATGATGGAAACGCTGATCGCCATAAATTACGTCCCCGGTATGTGGAGCGGAACGCGAAATGTCACGCGCGTGCCGTGCCCGGCGGCAGCCGCGGCGATTTCGCACGTGCCGCCCACGGCGCGCATCCGATCCTCCATGTTGCCGACGCCATTGCCGGCCGCGGCCCGGGCCGGAGTCGGGGCGGCCGAGCGGTCGGATGAGACGCCTCGTCCGTCATCCTGGATCGCAAGCGCCAGCCAGTCCTGCTCGATCGTGATCCGCAGGTGGACCTCCGTCGCGCCGGCGTGTTTGATGACGTTGTTGAGCGCCTCCTTGGCCGCAACGAGGAGGTTGTGGCGTGTCTCGGACGCGAGGCGGGTGGGGGGGACGGACGTGGGAACCTCGAGCCTGCAACGGAGGCCTGCGCCGCGTAGAAATTCCTGGGCGAAGCTGCAGGTGTAGCTGACGAGACTTTCGAGCGTGTCGTGTTTCGGATTCACCGCCCACACGATCTCATCCATCGCCAGCGTGAGGTCGTTCGCCGTTCTGGAGATGTGCGCGAGGTGCTCGCCGGCCTGCTCGGGGACGCGTCGGAGGAGTTCGCTCGCGAGGGTGATCTGCGTCAGGCCCGCGCCCAGGTCGTCGTGAATGTCACGGGCGATGCGCGCCCGATCCTGCTCGATCGCACGCTGGCGCTCGAGTCTCTGCAACTCCCGCCGGAGCCGGGCGGTGGATACGCGATGCACACCCAATCCGATGCCGGCAAGCACGCCGGCGGAGCCGAGCCCCATGAACCACCAGGTCTGCCAGAAATGGGGAAGGGCCTGCACGGTGACGCTCGCAGCGCCTGATTCGCTCCAGACTCCGTCGCCGCTGCACGCGGCGAGTTGAAACCGATAGGTGCCCGGCCGCAGGTAACTGTACTGCGCGAACCGGCGGCGTCCGGCTTCGTTCCAGTCCGCCTCCAGGCCTTCGAGCCGGTAACGGAAACGCACCTGGTCGGGGGCGCCGAAGCAAAGGCCCGTGTACTGGAATTCGACATGCCGGGTGCCGGGAGGGATGACGACGGGAGCGGACCTGGCCGCCATGGCTGAGAGATCTCGGGCGGTGCCATCGACAACCACCGCCTCGATCACGGGTGTCGGTGGCGTGGCGCTCGCGACCAACAGCGAGGGTGTCAGCGCGGCGAACCCCCGACGTGTCGCAAACCACAGCGTGCCGTCCCGGGTTCGGCAGGCGGAGGG
>JAJYAR010000339.1 GCA_021779435.1 bacterium | reverse complement strand
CACGGACGAGCGCGCCTGGGAAGTCGGACTCGCGTGTGGCGGCAAGCTGAAAGTCTTCGTCGAGCGTTTCGCATGACCCCGGAACTCGCGCGCCGGCTTGCCGTGGCACGGGCAACGAAACACCCTGTGGTGCTGGCAACGAGCCTGCCGGATGGGAGGGAGCTGATCTGGCCCGACGACAACGCGCCGCCCGCGCTCGCCGAGGCAGCCGGCGCCGCACTCGATCGCGATGAGAGCGGAACGGTGCGCCTCGCCGATGGCAGCACGTGGATGCTGAGCGCCCGCAATCCACCGCTGCGGCTGATCGTCGTCGGTGCCGTGCACGCGGCGCAAGCGCTCGTCCGAATGGCGGTCGCCACGGGTTATGCCACGATCGTGATCGATCCACGCCGTGCCTTCGCGACTGCCGAACGTTTCCCGGGCATCGAACTTGTCCACGACTGGCCGGATGAGGCGATGGACAGGCTGAAGCCGGATACGCGCACGGCGGTCATTACCCTCACCCACGACCCGAAGCTCGACGATCCCGCACTCGATCGTGCCTTGCGCTCCCCAGCCTTTCATATCGGCGCCCTAGGCAGTCGTCGGACGCATGCGCGCCGCCTCGAGCGTTTGCGGGCTCTGGGCCATGACGACGCCACCCTCGCGCGCATCAAGGGGCCGGTCGGGCTCGACATCGGGGCCGTAACCGCGCCCGAAATCGCCTTGTCGATCATGGCGGAAATCGTTGCCGTGCGGCGTCACGCCCTGGAGCGCGTGGCGAAAGCCGCGTGATCTTCGGCACATTCCCGGTCGCGGAGGCCGCCGGCTGTATCCTCGCCCACGCGCATCGCCTGCCTGGAAAGGTCCTGCGCAAGGGCACGGTGCTGGATGCAGACGCGATCACGGCGTTGGTCGAAGCGGGAACGACGAGCGTCATCGCCGGGCAACTCGAGCCGGGCGATATCGGCGAAAACGAGGCGGCCAGCCGGCTTGCCCGCCTCTGCACAGGACCGGGTCTCGCCACTCGTCCGGCGCATACCGGCCGCGTCAACGTCCACGCCGAGCGTGCGGGGTTGCTGCAGCTCGACCGGACAGCCCTCGACGCGCTCAACTCATTGGACGAGGCACTGACAATCGCGACGTTGCCGGATGGGAGCCCCGTCGTGAGCGGTACCATGGTTGCCACCGTCAAGATAATTCCTCTCGCCGTGCCCGGAGCTTTGCTGGATCGTGCGGAGTTGCTTCCGTCACCGCTGTCGCTGGCGCCGTTCCGCAAGATCACCGCGGGTCTGGTCGTCAGCGAGCTGCCTGGCCTCAAGGAAAGCGTCATCGAAGGCACGATCGCCGCGACGGCCGCGCGCATGGAAGCACTTGGCGGCACCCTGCTCCCTGCCCTGCGCGCGCCGCACGCGGATGCACCGCTCGCTGCGGCATTGCAGCAGCTTCGCACCGCGGGCGCCGAGCTCTTGCTCATCGCGGTTGCATCCGCGACCGTAGACCGGCGCGATGTCGGCCCCGCAGCAATTGAGCGCGTGGGTGGGCGGGTCCTTCATTTCGGGATGCCGGTCGATCCCGGCAATCTGATCTGCATCGGCGAATGGGACGGCATACCCGCCGTGGTGTTGCCGGGCTGCGCCCGCTCACCACGCGCCAACGGGATCGATCTGGTGCTGCGCCGCTATGCCGCGGGCCTTTCGGTGGGAAAGCGTGACATCATGTCGATGGGCTCCGGCGGTCTTCTGGCTGACACCGAGGCGCGGCCCCTTCCCCGGGCCCGGGCGGTTGCCGCGCAAGCGGTGGCGGGTCCCTGTTGTGCCGCCATCGTGCTTGCCGCCGGCGCCTCGACACGCATGGCACCGCACCACAAGCTCCTGATCGAGGACCGCGCCGGCCGCCCTATGATCGAACGCACGGTCGCGAATGTGCTGGCGAGCGGTGCCCGCCCGATCATCGTGGTCACGGGTGCCCGTGATGCGGAGATCCGCGCCGCACTCGCGGGCAAGCCCGTGAGCTTCGTCCACGCCGAGCACCATGCCGAGGGGCTTTCGGCGAGCCTGCGCACCGGCCTCCACGCCCTGCCTCCAAAGACACGGGCAGCGGTTGTCGTCCTCGGTGACATGCCGCTTGTCCCTGGCCGCGTCATCGACCGCCTGATTGCCGCTTATGCGCCGGTTGAAGGTCGGTCCATCATCGTTCCGACCTACAAGGGCCGCGCCGGCAACCCGATCCTTTGGGATGCGTCGCTCTTTCCAGAGATTCTGTCGCTCACCGGCGATCAAGGTGCGCGCAAGCTGCTAGCCCGCCACGCCGAGCAGATCGCGGAGATCGAGGTCGCCGACGAGGGCATTCTGCGCGACTTCGACACGGTCGAAAGCCTCGCCGCACTTCCGGCAAGGCAGCGTCCGGATTGGGTGACGCCAAGCTGACCAGAGGTGACTGCGGCGCCGCCGTGGTGGCGGCATGAACTCGCTGCGACAGATGCGAAGCGAATACCCCTTCACCGTGTCTTCATAGCCCGTCGCGATCATGAGGGTGTGCCGCTCGACATTGCCTTGCCCGCCGGCCCGACGCCGGCGTCGTTGTCCAACCTTGTGCCACCGGTCGTCCTCGGGACCGCGACGCTCGCGACGCAAGCCTTCGCGGGCACGCCCCTCACGGCCCTGCTGGAATCAGTTTGCCAAGCCTCTGAACATCCCGCCGCCCTGGCCTTCGACCAGGGATTGGCGATGCAGTTGGCGTTCCACCGCGAAGCGGGTCTCGTGCTGCAGGCCGCGGCACTGGCTCGGTCGGCCCTCTTTCGCGTCCGCGCAACCGAAGGAGGGCGGCCCCGCATCCTCGCTTTTTGTGCTCCAGGCGATTTGATGACGAACACGCTGCTGGAGTTCCTGGCCGAAGGAGCCGGGGCGCAACTCGACCTCCTGTTCGTTAACGCCAAAGGACCTCTGCCGGCAGAAGTCCCTGACCACGACATCGCGTTCTGCGCCGTCTCCGAAACCGCACCCGAAATCCTGGCCCGCCTCTCCCCCTGGCTCGCGGTGTGGCCGCGTCGAGTGCTCAATCGGCCACCCGCCGCGGCGCGGCTTACGCGAGAGGTCGCGGCACGACTGCTCTCGGGCATCGACGAGGTGGAGGCCCCGGAGGTCGATTGCCTCGACGCCTCAGCGCTTGCCGCAACCGCGGACGACTGGTTCCCCTGTCTGGTGCGACCGGCGGGAAGCCACGCCGGCAAAGGCCTTTCGCTCGTCACTGAGAGGGTGGCCCTCAACCAGGCGATCCGCGATGTCCGTGCGCAACGCTACAACCGCACGCGCTTCGTGGATTACCGCTCGAGGGACGGGCTCTATCGAAAATATCGCGTCGCCCTTGCCGGCGGCCGAGCGCTGCTCTGCCACATGGCGATCTCCGACCATTGGATGGTGCACTACCTCAACGCTGCCATGGTCGACCATCCGGAGCGGCGAGCCGAGGAAGCACGTGTGATGGAGGGTTTCGAATCCGGCTTCGGCCGCCGTCACGGCAGCGCTTTTACCGCGATCGGGGAACGCCTGGGGCTGGACTGGGTCGTGATCGATTGCGCCGAGGCGCCTGACGGGCGGTTGCTGTTCTTTGAGGCCGACGTTGCGGCCATCGTTCACGGCATGGACCCGCCGGATCTCTATCCTTACAAAGGCGCAGCAATGGCGCGCATTTTCGAAGCCTTCCGCGCGATGCTGAACAGCGCAACCTGAACGCGCTGCCTCGCGGGACGCCGTCGGCGCCCCGCAACCCGATTTCCCGATTAGTTGACGGCGTCCTTCAATGCCTTGCCGGCCTTGAAGCGGACCGACGTGCTCGCCGCGATCTTGATCTCCTCGCCGGTGCGCG
>JAJYAR010000338.1 GCA_021779435.1 bacterium | reverse complement strand
TGCCGCCCGTCCGCACCAACGCATATGGCCCATGGACACGATCCGGCTCCTGACCTTCAGCACGCTCTATCCGAACGACGTGCAGCCCAATCACGGGGTGTTCGTCGAGAATCGCCTGCGCCACCTGATTGCCAGCCACCCGGTCGACAGTGTCGTCGTGGCGCCCGTGCCGTATTTCCCCAGCACGTCGCCGATTTTCGGCGGCTGGAGCCGCTATGCGCGGGTGACGCGCCATGAGCATCGCCATGGCCTGTCGGTGCATCACCCGCGCTATGCGGCGATCCCGCGCGTGGGCACGTCGGTCGCGCCGTTCCTGCTGTATCGCGGTGCCCTGCGCGCGATCCGGGGCCTGATGCGCGACGGGCTGCGGTTCGACGCGATCGACGCGCATTATCTCTATCCCGACGGTGTGGCCGCGACGTGGCTGGCGCATCGCCTCGGATGTCCGGTGGTGCTCACGGCGCGCGGGTCGGACGTGACGCAGCTTCCCGACCAGCGCGTGCCGCGCCTGCTGATCCGCCGTGCGATCGCCCGTGCCGATGCGCTGATCGCGGTCAGCGCCGCACTCGGCCAGGCTTTGATCGCGCTCGGTGCGCCGGGCAGCAAGGTCCACGTGCTGCGCAACGGCGTGGACTGTGCGACCTTCCGGCCCGCCGACCGCGAGGCCGCGCGCACCGCACTCGGGCTTACCCGCGCGACGCTGCTGTCGGTCGGCCATCTGATACCGCGCAAGGGCCATCACCTCGTCGTCGAGGCGATGGCCGAGCTTCCCGGCTGCGATCTGCTGATCGTGGGCGACGGGCCGGAGCGCGAGGCGCTGCGGGCGCTGATCGCGCGGCGTGGCCTCGGCGCGCGGGTGCGTCTGCTCGGCGCGCAGCCGCACGCGGATCTGCCGCGCTTCTACACCGCCGCCGACGCGCTGGTCCTGGCGTCATCGCGTGAGGGCTGGGCGAACGTTCTGCTGGAGGCGATGGCGTGCGGCACGCCGGTGATCGCCAGCAACATTCCCGGCAATCCCGAAGTCGTGCAGCGGCGCGAGGCCGGCCTCATCCTGCGCACGAACACGCCGGTCGGCATCGCCGCCGCCGCGCGCGACCTGCTGGCCGATCCGCCGGACCGGGCCGCCACCCGCGCCTATGCGACGGGCTTCAGCTGGGATGCCACCAGCGCCGGGCAGTTTGCGCTGTTCGCGGACCTCGTCGGCCGGCCGGCACCGCATGCCCACGCCGCCACGGCCGTCGCGGCGCAGGCCGTCGCCGGCGCGGAGTGACGGCATGCGCATCCTCTACAGCCACCGAATCCAGTCGCGCGACGGACAAAGCGTCCATGTGGACGAGCTGATCGCCGCGCTTCGCGCCGCCGGGCACGAGGTGCTGGTGGTCGGGCCGCCGGCCTATGCCGCCGCCGAATTCGGTGGCGAAAGCCGGACGGTTGCGTTCGTGCGGCGCGCGCTGCCACCCGTCATCGGCGAGGTGGCGGAGATCGCGTATAACCTTCCCGCCTATCGCCGGCTGCGCCGCGCCCATGCGGCATTCCGCCCGGATCTGATCTACGAGCGCTACAACCTGTTCTACGTCGCCGGTGCACGGCTGGCGCGCGATACCGGCACGCCGCTGTATGTGGAGGTGAACTCGCCGCTTGCCGAGGAGCGGGCGCGGTTCGGAGGGCTGCGCCTGGCCGGCGTCGCCCGCGCGATGGAGCGCCATGTCTGGCGGACCGCGCGCCGCGTGCTGACCGTGACACAGGTTCTGCGCGCCCATGTCGTGCAGGCCGGCATCCCGGCGGAGCACGTGTTCGTGACACCCAACGGCGTCGTGCCGGAGCGCTACGCAGCGGCCCCGGCCACCGGAGCGGACACGGTCACGCTCGGCTTCGTGGGGTTCGTGCGCGAGTGGCACGGGCTCGACACCGTCCTCGCCGCCATCGCGGCGCACCGGGGACCGCCACGGATCACGCTGACGGTCGTGGGCGACGGCCCGGCGCGGCCGGCGTTGATGCAGCAGGCCTCCGCCCTCGGCATCGCCGACCGGCTGACCTTCACCGGCACCGTCGCCCATGCGGACGTGCCCGCGCTGGTCGGCGGGTTCGACATCGCGCTGCAACCGCGTGTCGTCGCCTATGCGTCGCCGCTGAAAGTGTTCGACTACATGGCCGCCGGCCGCGCCATCGTCGCCCCCGATCAACCGAACATACGCGAAATCCTGCGGCACGAGACGACCGCCCTGCTGTTCGACCCGGCGTCGCCGGACGCCATGTGGGCGTCGGTGTTGCGTCTTGTCGCGGACGCGCCGTTGCGCGACCGGCTGGGCCGCGCCGCCCGCGCGGAACTGCTGGCCCGCGACTACACCTGGTCCGGGAATGCGCGGCGCATCGCTGCGTGGGCGCGGCAGGACCTCGGCCACAAGCCGGACGTCGCGCATGCCGCGACGACGCGGCGGCTTCAGCCGAACAGCTCCGCATAGGCGGCGAACATCGTCCGCTGATCGAATGCCTCGACGGCGCGGGCCCGGTTCGCCGCGCCGATCGCCCGCCGCGCCTCCGGCAGGTCGAGCAGTTCGCGCAGCGCGGACGCCATCGCATCGGCGTCGCGCGGGACCACGAAGGGCGCATTGGCCGGCGCCAGCATGCGCCGCACGTCGCCGACATCCGTCGAGACGACCGGCAGGCCGCAGCCCATCGCCTCCAGCACCGACAGCGGCATCTGTTCCGTGTCGGACGACAGGGCGAAGATATCCATTTTTTGTAGCCATGCCGGGGTCAGCAACGCGGAAACGACGGTGTAGCGGCTCGCCAGCAGGCGTCGGATGACCTTGTGATTTGCGGCCACGAGCACCCCTGCCCGCTCGTGTTCCTCCACGCGACGCAGGGTTCGATACAGCGCCAGTTCGGGTCCATCAAGCGATTGGACGGGTTGGATGCGCAAAAGGGCCACGCCGGAATTAAATCTGCCGGGGGCATGAATGAAAAGCCCGGAGCAGGATTTTCGGCGGAATTTTGCGCGCCCAGTGCATGCTTGCCGCAAAGTCAAGTGAAGCACAGGACACGAAACCTCCGGGAAAATGTCCAGCCGCCGGGGATGCAGTGGTCTGGGAGTGAACTTCCTGCCGGACTCGTTCAATTCGTGCAATCCGCTTCACACCCTGAAGCGGATGAACGCGAATCGCGCGAAGAAAGACCGCGCTGCAGGCAAACGCGTTCATTTTCTCCGGGGCTGACCGCTAACTCAGAAAACCCTTGCGCCGGGGGAGTTTGAGTCGCTTTGTCGTCTGGTTCCAAACAGTGGAAGAGAATGGCGGTTCCCAGCCTTTTTCCGTTGGCATCCAGAATACGCGACGTCCTCGACTCAACCAGATATCGTTTACCGGTCTGGCTGATGAGAATGCCCCGGGAGGGCAGATCTTCGATCACATCATTATTGACCGCCAGTTGCAAGGCTCCACTCAGCGGGTGCCCGTCCTCTTCCGCCACCAGATTCAGCGCACTACCGATCATGCAGTCCGTCAACTCCTGATCCTTCCGCTCGATTAGAATCTGGGCCGCCGCATTGAGATAGACAATTCTTCCGCGGCAATCCGTGGTCACGATGGCGTCACCCATGCTGGCCAACGTGGCGCGCAAATGCCCCTCCAGTTGCTCGTGTTTGCGGGCCGCTTCGCTCAGCCAAGAAATAGAAAACCCCGCGAAAGAAAAACCCAGTATTTGAAATAATTCATCTAAATCCAGTCCGAAGGAGTGTTCTGGAGCCATCCAGAAATAATTCGCCGGCAAAACCGACAGCATCGTCGCATACAAACCAAAACGCTTTCCGAAGACGATGGCAACGAACACGACCACCGGAATGTAGAAAAGGA
>JAJYAR010000337.1 GCA_021779435.1 bacterium | reverse complement strand
TGACCGAAACCTGGCTGGGATGGGTGGGCGTTCCGGTGAAGATCGTCGGCGACACCGTGACCATCCCGGAGGGAACCTTCGAGGTCCACGACAGCTGTTCCGGCGCCCAGTATTTTGTCGTCGCCCTCGCCTTCGGCGTGCTGCTGGCACGCATCCATCGCCTGTCGCCGCGGCGCACGGCGACCCTGCTACCCATTGCCGCGGCCGCGGCCATTCTCGCCAACTGGATCCGGGTGGGCATCGTGATCTGGTCCGGGCACGTAACCCACATGCAGCACTATTTCGTGCGCGTCGAGCACAAGTCGCTGGGATACGCCATCTTCGCCGTGCTGCTCGGCCTGCTGATGTGGGTGGCGTCCCGGCTGGCCGATACCGCTCCACCGACCGCACCGACGCCCCGCACCTCGGCCCCGGGGAGCTCGGCATCCCCATGGGCGCCGTCGGCCGGCGCCTGGCCGCGCAACCTCGCCTGGGTCCTGCTCGCCGCCTCCGGCATCCTGGTCACGACGGTTCCCGCGGTTCGGGAAGCCACCGGCCAACTCGGCGGCGCTCCGGTCCTCGCGGCGCGCTGGAGCGGGCCGCTGCCGCCCACGGCGGCATGGCGTCCGAACTATGTCGGCGCTACGCAGGAGCAGCATGTCGCATACGACGGACCATCGGGACCGGTCGAGGTCTACACCAACCTCTATACCGATCAGCGCAGCGGACGCAAGCTCATCACCTACGGCAACACCCTTTTTCCCGACCCCCCATGGCGGATCGCCCGCGGAGCCGCCTGGTGGCAGCCGCTCATCGGCGCGTTCGGCGCCGCGCCGCTCACCACGACCGGCCAACTGGGAGGCAGCCGCCAGCGCTGGACATTCACCTACACCTACGTGGTGGGGGGATTCCAGACCGGCAATTCGCTGCTGGCGCAGCTCGACTACGGCATCCTGTCGCTGCTGCATCCCGTCGGCAGCGGCGTGATCGCCGTTGGCGCGCCCTGCAACCAGACCTGTACTGCGGCACGGGATCGCGTGCGACGCTTCTGGCGCGACGAGCACGGCGCCTTCGTCGCGCGCATCCCTGCCCGCCTTATGGTCCACCAACCAGTCCACCAATCGGCCCACCAGCCAGCCCACCAATCGCACCCGGGATTCCCATCATGACGACCCGATCGCCTGCCGCATCCCCTGGTTCCAAGATCCTGCGCAGCGCCGCCACCGGTCCTTGCCGTGGCCGTAGCCGCATCGGCCGCGCCCTGCTGCTCTTCTGGACCATCGGCGCGTTGGGCACACTGGGCGGCTGCGAACGGTTCACCTCCGCGGACACCTGGGTCGCACGCGGAGAGGAGGCGATGGCGCAGGGCCGATACACGGACGTCAAGTCCGACATCGACAACGCGCTGGACAAAAAGCCGAACTCGCAAAAGGCGCTGCTGCTCGATGCCCGCCTGTACCTCAAGCGTGGCATGCCGCGCTATGCGCAAGAACGGCTGAACCGCGCCCTCCACGCCGGAGTTCCGCACGCGTCGATCGTGGATCTGCAGAGCCGCATCCTGCTCGCGAACGGAAAATTCGCCGAAGCGGAGACCCTGCTTGCGGCGGACTCCCGCATGGCTCCGGCGCAACGCGCCGACCTCCTCGCGCAGGCACAACTTGGCCAACACCATTTCGACCCTGCCGCCGCGACCCTTTCCGCCGCCTTGCAGGCCGACCCAGGCAACGTCGCCTTGCTGACCACGCGTGCGCGTCTGCTTGCGGCGCAAAATCAGCCCGACGGCGCACTCCAGACGCTCGACGAGGCGCTCAAGGCCGACCCCCATTCCGCGCTGGCCTGGCTGCTGCGCGGCCAGATCCTGCTGCGCCGGGGCGCCGCCATCGACGCGATCGCGGCATTCACCCATGCCCGCGAAACCGCGAACGTGCAACTCGATTTCCCGCAGGACGCCGCGCTGCTGCAGGAACTCGCCGGCGCCCAGATGGACCTCGGCCGCACCGCGGACGCCAAAGGCACGGTGGCGGAACTCGACAAACGATTTCCCAACACGATCGGCACCAAGTTTCTCGACGCCCGCATGGCGGTCGTGCGGCAGGAATATGCCGCCGCGATCGACGATCTCCAGACCGTGCTGTCCGCCGCCCCGGGTTTCCTGCCGGCCCGCCTGCTCGACGCGGCGGCGCTGTTCTATTCCGGGAAACCGGAAACCGCGGAATCGCAATTGAACGGCCTGCTCAGCAAGGATCCGGGGAATCTTCCGGCGCGGCGCTTGCTCGCCCAGGTGGAACTCGGCCTGCACCGGCCCGACGAAGCGCGCCGCGCACTGCAGGATGCCCCCGGCGCCGCCGGCGACGCGCAGTCGAACTGGCTGCTCGGTACGGCGTTGATGGAAACCGGTCGGAAGAGCGCCGGACTCGATGCCCTGCAGCGCAGCGTTGCGGAAAATCCCCGCCAGGACGGCACCCGCGAGCAACTCGCGCGCATGTATATCGCATCGGGCCAGGGCGCCAAGGCTGTCGCCCTGCTCGAAGGCATCCCCCCCGCCCAGCGCGATATCCGGACCGACTCCCTGCTGCTCGTCGCAACGGTAGCCGGACGCACTTCCGCCGCGGCAAAGCAGGCGGTGGCCGATCTATTGGCCGCGCATCCCGACGACGGCACCCTGCATGCGGCCGCCGGCAGCCTTTTTGCATCGGTCGGCGATTTCCCGGACGCGCAGCGCGAATTCGAGCGCAGCCTGCAACGCAACCCCCGTGATCTCGCCGCGATGATGGGCATGGCCCAGCTGCGGGTCCGCCAATCGCAGTACGACGCGGCGAAGACGCAATTGCAGGCCGTATTGCAGGAAAACACCCAATATCAGCCCGCGTACCGGCTGCTCGCCGCGATCGCCGTGCATCAGGGTGACCGAAAGGAGGCCGAATCCGTGCTGGCGCAAGCCATCTCCGCCGACCCATCCACCGTCCGCGCGCGTCTGATGCTCGCCGACCTTGCGCTGGCGGGAGGAGACGCCCATAAGGCCCAGGCATTGATCGAACAGGCGGGAAAGGTTTCGCCCAATCCCGGCGCGACCCTCGACGCCGGCGGCCAGATCCTGCTGCGCGGGGGCCTTGCGGACGCGGCGCTGTCCACCTTCAACAAGGCGGCGTCCGCCGGCTCCCCGGCCGCGCGGCTCGATGCGGCGCGCGCACTCATCGCCCTCGGCCGCAACGAAGAAGCGCGCAGCGCGCTTGCCGCCGTCGCCGACACCATGCCGGCAGAAAAGCTCCCGGCGACCCTCCTGCTGGTCGATCTCGACCTGCGCGAACACGATGCCGACGCCGCCCGGAACCGGATCGCGCGGCTCGGCGACAGTGGATTGCTGCCGGCCTATGCGATCGACACGCTGCAGGCGAATCTGGACATGCATCTCAAGCAGTACCCGGCCGCGGCCCGAAAGTTTTCGGCCGCGTTCGCCGCGCAACCCACCGCGGCGCTGGCGATCCAGACGTACCAGGCCCGATCGGCGGCGGGGCAACCCAATCCGCAACAAATCCTGACCGAATGGCTCGCCGCCCATCCCGGCGACGGCACGGTCTCGATGGCCCTGGCGCAGTACGACGCCGACAACGGCGAACGCCCGGAGGCGATCCGGATCTACGAGCGCTTGACCCGCGAAGCCGTCCGCCCCGACGTCGTCATGCTGAACAATCTCGCCTGGCTCTATGCCGAAGCGGGCGACCCGCGCGCCGTCGCCACCGCGCAGCGTGCGCTGGCGCTTGCGCCGCACAGCGCGCAGGTGATGGACACCGACGGCGGGGTGCTCTTCCATAGCGGTAAGACCCAGGACGGGATCGCGATGCGCGAAAAAGCCCGGCAAGCCGACGCGAAGGAC
>JAJYAR010000336.1 GCA_021779435.1 bacterium | reverse complement strand
CGCTTGGGTGACGACTGCGCATGGATGAAGCGGCCATCGTCGGACAGCAGCAGCAGGCCGGTGGTGTCATGGTCCAGCCGTCCGACCGGCTGCACCCCGCGCAAGCGCATCGGCTCGGGGAGCAGGCTCAGCACACCCGGATGGTGACTGGGGCGGCGCGAACATTCATATCCGGCGGGCTTGTTCAGCGCCAAGTACACCTGTTCGCGGTAGACCCAGGGTTCGTCGAACACCGTGAACTCGATGCCGGTCGGGTCCAACTGCATCCGCGGGTCGGTCGCCGGCGTGCCGCCGACGGCGACATGGCCGTCGGCGACGAGCTGCTGGCAATGCCTGCGGGTTCCGAATCCCTGGGATTGCAGAAGACGGTCCAGGGTCACCCGCCGCATCGCGCCCTCCGGGGCCGCGATGCCCGCAACGCGTGAAGTTTTCGGCCGGCATCGGCTGCGCCGTTCCCGACCACCTTACTGCTGCACCTTCTTCTCGCCCCGCGCCCACGTGACGTCGTCGCCGAAAATGGCCACGACCGGAACGACGAAGGTAATCAGAATGAAGATTCCCAGCCACCAGTTCGTACTCATGATTTCTCTCCCGAAATAAGTGCGTCACAGACGACCGGTGATCCTGCGTCCGCGGGAACAATGCCGGGCGTCGGGACGCGGCGGCGGGGTGGAACCGTGTCCACCCCGCCGCCGGTTCAACGGCGCATGCGGATATGCCTACGGGCACTAGGGCCGAGCCATGGAATGTTCGAATTCATCGAACTCCGCGCTCTACATCCTTCCGTCATGGTCGCTATCGAACCGATCGAACGCAAGCGCCAAGCGCTTCCAACCGGCCGCATCGTCTCGGCTGATATAGCCGTCGTGGTCGCGATCAAGGCTCTCGAACTCGGCCTTGATTTCCTCTTCTTCCTTCATATACACGGCCATCACATAGTAAAGGAAGACCATCATGAGCCCAAGCATGGCGGGCCAGGTCCAGTCGAGCCCTTCGGTGATGTGATAGATCGCGTTCGGCATTTTCCAGAGGAGAAAGCCAACCATGAGGAACGGCGCGAAGACCGAAATCAGCGCTGCAGTGATTCGAATCGTCTTCATTTGAACACCTCCTGCATTTCCAAAATGCATCGGGAATACATTCATACTTATACGCCAAATCAAAATAAGAATCTACAAAGACTTCTGTCGCCGACTCACTCGAAAAGGGCGTTCCGGCACCGCCACTCGATGGGAATTCGGGGTCGCGCATCCCGCATCGAAGGGGCGGAGGAGTACAAATCCGCGATGCCGCCCGTCGGCCTTCCGATCCTATTTTCCACTCAAGCCCGGTGCGCCGCGAAAGGAGATCGCGCGGTCGCGTCCCCGACCATTCCTTCGGGCCGCACCCATTGGTCGAACTGCTCGGCGGTAACGTATCCCAGCGCGAGGGCGGCCTCGCGCAGGCTCACGCCGCTGGCGTGCGCAAGCTTGGCCACCATGGCGGAACGGTCGTATCCGATATGCGGACTGAGCGCCGTCACGAGCATCAGGGAGCGGCCGACCAGATCGGCGATGCGCGCCGTGTCGGGCTCGATGCCGCGCACGCAGTGCGCGTCGAAGCTGGCCATGGCGTCCGACAGCAGGCGGACGCTCTGCAGAAAATTGTGGGCGAGCAGCGGCTTGTACACGTTGAGTTCGAAATTTCCCGAGGCGCCGCCGATGGTCATCGCGACGTCGTTGCCGAACACCTGACAGCAGACCATCGCCAGCGCCTCGGCTTGCGTCGGGTTCACCTTGCCCGGCATGATCGAACTCCCCGGTTCATTCCCGGGCAGGCGGATTTCGCCCAGGCCGCAGCGCGGACCCGAAGCGAGCCAACGCACATCGCCGGCAATCTTCATCAAGGCCACCGCGAGGGTCTTGAGCGCACCATGCGCGCTCACCAGCGGATCGTGCGCGGCCAGCGCGGCAAAGAGATTCGCCGCGCAGTGAAACGGCAATCCCGTCTCTTCGGCCAGGAGGCCGGCAACCCGCGGTCCGAACTGCGGATGGGTGTTGATGCCGGTACCGACCGCCGTGCCGCCGACCGCAAGTCCGTGAAGCGCAGCGAGGCTCCGTCTGATCGCCTCGTCGGCATGATCGAGTTGCGCGACCCACCCGGAAATCTCCTGCCCCAGGGTCAGGGGCGTCGCGTCCTGCAGGTGTGTCCGCCCGATCTTGACGATGTCGGAAAACGCGATCGACTTTTCGGCGAGCGTCGCCCGCAAGCCGCGCAATGCCGGCATCAGATCCTCGCGAATCCGCACCGCGGCGGCGATGTGCATGGCCGTCGGGAAGATGTCGTTGGTCGACTGCCCGAGATTCACTTCGTCGTTGGGGTGAATGCGGCGGTCCATGCCTCGGCCGCCGCCGAGCAACTCCGACGCCCGGTTCGCGATAACCTCATTCATGTTCATGTTGGTCTGCGTTCCCGAGCCGGTTTGCCACACCACAAGCGGGAACATCCCGCGATGCGCGCCGGCGAGCACCTCGTCGGCCGCCCGCGCGATCGCCTCGGCCTTCGCGGCATCCAGAAGACCCAATGCGGCGTTGGCGCGCGCGCAGGCACGCTTGACGAGCGCCAGCGCCATGAGCAGGGCCTCCGGCATTCGTTCATCGGAGATGCGAAAGTGCTCCAGCGAGCGCTGAGTCTGCGCGCCCCACAGCGCATCGGCCGGCACTTCGATCTCGCCGAAGGAATCGCGCTCCCATCGAACGCCACCGTCCAGGAGCGCCGGCGGATCGACGTCGGATTCCCGGACCTGACCTCCCTCGGCCACCATGTCGCAAACGGCCTGCGAAACGCCCCGGGGCCGCAGCATCGGGATGGCCATGGCCTACCTCGCCGTGTCGTCGACGAACCGGGAATAGGGCAATTCATCCAGTTGCAGCGGCTTTCCGTCCGCAAGCACTTCCTTGAAGGGGCCAAGCTCGGAACCGGCACCGCGAACCATCACGACAACCTTGCCGTCGATGATGGCATTGTGAAGGGATTCGATCTTTTCCTCCGGAATGCCGGCGCGGTGGAATGCCACCGCCAGTTGCGACAAGGCCGCGGAGCCGCTCATCGCCGCGGCGCCGATCGCCGTGCCGCCGGCGATGGCCTCGACGATGTGTCCCGCCGCCAAGACCGGGCCGACCCCCGGAATCATGAACAGCCCCGCCGCTCCGGCGAGCAGCCCCCACAACCCGCCCCAAAAGGCACCCTGCTTGCCCCACGCCCGCATCCGGTCGCCGACCTCCAGGTGGTAGATCCCCAGCGTGTCGTCCCCGATCGCGTGCTGCTTCCCGAGCACCGAGATGAGGTCCATCTGGCAGCCTTTGCGATTCAGACGCCGCAAGACGGACTCGGTCGCCGCCTCGTCGGAATACACCGCAACCAGGACCCGATTCCGCTCCCGCCATGACGGTCTTTCGATCTTGTCCATATCGGCACCTCCCTCACGTGACGCCATCCGCCACCGCCGGACGGACCACGGCGCGCTGTCGATTAGACTGAGCGAATCATCGGAAGTTGCCCGGCCCTGCGGTCGGACGGTCGACATCAACAACCCGAACACCGGCGACGATTTCGTGCTCGGGGCCAAGGAACTGTCGCTGCCCGACGGCAGTCGCCGGCCGTATTCGCTCTGACTCGCGGCAGAATACCCGCGCGTGATCGATGCCAACTGGATCGGCATGAAGCTCAGCAAGCTACCCGATTTCGGCGAACAGAACGGTGGTTCTGGGCGAGACGGGGGCGTGCAGTTGAACTGCGTCGGCCTGTTCGTTGCTGAAGTCGTCCGGGAAGTGACGTTCGACCATTTCGCGGACGATCGTCAGAGCGCTCCCGCGGGAAGGCTGGG